>NZ_JANBWE010000003.1:0-300000 GCF_024259515.1 Salirhabdus salicampi
CATGCGGTCTCAGATCTCATTCGGTATTAGCCCCGGTTTCCCGGAGTTATCCCGATCTTACAGGCAGGTTGCCCACGTGTTACTCACCCGTCCGCCGCTCGTTCCACAATCGTCACTCCGAAGAGATCCAATTGCTTCCCGCGCTCGACTTGCATGTATTAGGCACGCCGCCAGCGTTCGTCCTGAGCCAGGATCAAACTCTCCATAAAAGTTAGAAAACTTGGTCTCTAGCTAAATAATAAAAAAATCGAAATTGACATTACTGGTCGTTTTGTTCAGTTTTCAAGGTTCGAACTATATTGTTGCGCCAAATTGGCGACTTTTATAATTATACATAACTGATTTGTTTAAGTCAACACATTTTTATAATGTTTTTAATAATTACGTATAACTTGTTACCCTTTTGTCAGGCAAGGAATAATATATCATGAGTGATATATCTTTGCAACACTAATTGGGCTGTTGGGCCAGCCCAATTTATGGTAATAAGATAATGTGTATCGCCACTAAAGAAGCAAGACCTGGTAAACCTAAAAAACCAGATACAAATACTGTAAACAAGTTGATCGGAACGTGAAGGCCAAAATTCGCACCAAACACATTTAAAAAGAACAGTAATAGCGCACCAATCAAAACTTTAACTAGTCCCGACGACAAAAGACGTACCGCCTTTAAAGGTACACCTTTTAATAAAAATAGTAAGATAACGACTAGTATGACACCTATAACAAGATACGAATTCATTCTCAAATCCCCCATTCTTGTCCTTCTATTAAATGATATGACTAAGAATGAAGAGGTAGAACTATTTTATATGACGATGTCTTGCTTCTCTCAATAGGAAGAAATACTTTGCCTTCGCCAGTTTCTGGTCAAATAATCCTTTCTCACTTGGTTCAATACTATTTTCCAGGATGTCATTTAATTGATTCCATCTTCCTCGAAACAAATCGATATTTTCTATTAATTGTTGGTCATAGTTTTTGCGTTTAAATTTCCTCTTTCCAAACATTATCCAACTCAACTCCTTACAAGTCTCTTCTTCCTTCCAATGCTTTGGACAATGTTACTTCATCTGCATATTCTAAGTCGCCTCCAACCGGAAGACCGTGTGCTATACGAGTTGTCCTTATACCAGCTGGTTTTACTAATCGAGAGATATACATAGCTGTTGCTTCACCTTCTATATTCGGGTTTGTCGCTAAAATTAATTCATTAATATTTTCGTTTTTTAACCGGTTGATCAAGGAAGGGACATTAATGTCTTCTGGACCTATTCCATCCATCGGGGATATTGCTCCGTGCAACACATGGTAACGTCCGTTATACTCCTTCATCTTTTCCATAGCTATTACATCTTTAGAGTCTTGAACAACACAAATGATTGACTCATCTCTTGATTCATCCTCACATATAGAACAAGGATCCCGATCTGTAATATAACCACAAACTGAACAGTGTGTTAATTCTCTCTTTGCACTAACTAATGATTTGGCAAAATCTAATACATCATCTTCTTTCATATCTAAAACAAAAAAGGCCAGGCGAACCGCCGTTTTTGGCCCAATTCCTGGCAATTTGGTAAAACTGTCAATTAGTTTGGAAATCGGTTCAGGATAATACATTTGTTGATTCCTCCTAGAACATGCCTGGCATATTCAACCCTTTCGTAAACTGTCCCATTGTTGAATTTGTCTTTTCATCTACTTGTTTCAATACGTCATTAGTGGCTGCGATGATTAAATCTTGTAACATGTCAACATCATCAGGATCTACAACTTCTTCATTAATTTCTACATCTACTATTTCCTTTTTCCCGTTTGCAACAACTTTCACCATTCCTCCACCGGCTGTCGCTTCAAAACTTTCTTTGTGCAGTTCCTCTTGTGCTTCCATCATCTTTTTTTGCATTTTTTGCATTTGTTTCATCATATTATTCATGTTTCCCATTCCACCACGCATAATGATTCCTCCTTAGTATAATTAAGTATCTTGAATTTCTAACAAATCATCGCCAACAAGTTTTCGGGCTTCCGCAACAACCGGATCTTCCTCCTGTTGCTCATCTTCGTTTGATCCTTCCTGCTGCCGTTGTTTCTTAACATATTCCTCCCGTAATTGAATCCAATCATTTTCGGGTATTGGAATGATAGTCATCCGCTTCCCTAAATAATCAGCTAACAAAGACTCAATGGTTTCCTGATTTTCTAAAACGAGGGAACAGTGTATTTCATATTTGAATGATAAGACGAGGGCATCTTCAGAAGCTGCAACCGGCTTACTATTCATTAACTTTGCATGAGCAGGAGCACTGTTTCGTTTTACTGAGTCCATAAATGAACCCCATTGGCTTTGTATCGATTTCAACACTTGTTTTGATGCATCTTCTAAAACAACCCGAATTCGTTCATATGGAACTTTATATTTACGTCCTGCTGACCTTGTCGGCGTAGAAGGTTTTTCTTTCTCTTTTTTCTCTCCTTCTATCCCCGACTGTTTTAACGTATGCAAGGCCTTTTCTAATTGCTCTATTTTTTGAACATATTCACTAGGTATTGTTGCTATTTCTGCCTCTGCCTTACTTGTTACACCTTCTGCTTCCGCTATGTGTAATAGTGCGATTTCTAAAAAGACTTTCGGACTATTTGTCCATTTCATCTCCTGTTGACATTCATTTAATCGTTTAATCGCACTTTGAATCCAGCCAGCATTTAATGTTTCCGAAAGTTCATAAAACACGTTATTGGGAATAGCTCTTTCAAGAAGCTCTTCACCCTGGGAAGAACTTTGGTATAAAAGTACATCTCTTAAATAGTAAATCAAGTCAAGAACAAACCTTCCCGGGTCTTTTCCTTCTTGGAAAAATTGGTCAACTAACTGTAGAGCACTTTTAACTTCTTTACGATCTAAGTATTGTACAATTTCTCCAAGTTTCTTTTGAGAGACCGAACCTGTTACTGCTAATACATCGTTTAATTCAACAACGTTATCCTCGCTGTACGATATCGCTTGATCAATCAAACTTAGTGCATCTCGCATTCCGCCCTCTGCAGCTAAGGCGACGGTTTTGAGCGCTTCTTCTTCCACTTTAATGTTTTCAGCATCCATAATTTCTTGCAGACGACTAATAATGGAGTGTTGGGAGATTCGTTTAAAATCAAAGCGTTGACAACGGGAGATAATTGTTAACGGAATTTTATGTGGCTCCGTTGTCGCTAGTATAAAGATAACATGTTGCGGTGGTTCCTCTAATGTTTTTAATAAGGCATTAAAAGCACCTGTTGAAAGCATGTGTACTTCATCTACTATATATACTTTATATCTCACCGCGCTCGGGGCATATTTCACTTTATCCCGTATTTCCCTTATATCATCTACTCCGTTGTTAGATGCCGCATCTATTTCAATAACATCTGATATAGATCCATTTTGTATCCCTAAACAAGCAGAACATTCGTTACAAGGTTCCTTTATAGGAGAACGCTCACAGTTAACAGCTTTAGCAAATATTTTTGCAGCACTCGTTTTTCCTGTTCCCCGGGGGCCGGAAAAAAGATACGCGTGGGAAAACTTGTTTTGAACAATGGCGTTTTGCAAAGTTCTTGTGATATGCTCTTGTCCTACTACATCGCGAAAAATTTTCGGACGCCACACTCGATATAAAGCTTGGTAACTCATAGTCCCGTTCTCCTTTGCGGTTTCTTTCTCATTATAACTGAATCTCAACCTCTGTTCAAAAACTATATATGTACATATATAACAAAAAAACTCACCTTTCATGGTGAGCTGTTGTTTATATTTAATACCGTGCACCCATCTTTGATGAACTGGCCCTAAGCGTTACTTAAGTTCATGGCTCGACCCAGGCTATCCCGCGGCACATAAGAATGTCCGCTTACTGCTGCTTCCTTCCGGATCTGACAGGGTTCACGGGTTCCTATTGCGCAGGACCCGAGTGTCAACACCAATCTCTTAAGGCAGACCTTAAAACCAATTCACCTCAGATGGGAATTCAGCCTCGCTATAGCGGATTGCGAGTTCAGGGCACCGCTACCTCCCCACCTAGCACGGCAAATCTGCTAACAATTTTTAGTTGCACTGTAAGAGTGCATAAACAAGTATATACACTTTTTCGATAAAATGCAATGGTTTACGAATGGCAACTTTTTACTACATTTTCTTTTTCTTGTTGCGCAAGGCCTGAAAAAACTGTGTTAACAGCTTTCCACACTCTTGTCCTAAAATATTCGGGGTAACCTCTGCCCTATGATTAAATCGAGGGTCTTGTAACAGATTTAACAAAGAACCACAACTGCCTGCTTTCGGATCATATGCCCCAAAAACAACTCGAGGAATTCTAGCTTGCATAATCGCCCCTGCACACATTGGACAAGGTTCAAGAGTAACATACAGCGTACAGTTTTCTAAGCGCCAACTACCTAATTGTTCATTTGCTTTTTCAATTGCAAGAAATTCAGCATGACTTTTCGCAAGTTGAGTTGTTTCCCGTAAATTGTGGGCTTTTGCTATTACTACTCCTTTTTCGTCTACAATAACAGCACCAATAGGCACCTCTTCAATTGTAGCAGCCTTTTTTGCTTCCTCGATTGCCAAACTCATATAATGTTCATCACTAATACACGGATTTTTATGTTTCATATCATTCTTCACTTTCATCATCCATTCATACATTCTTTTAAAAAATCAACTCATTAACATGTCCGTTAGAACAATTCACTTTGGGCTTCATACATATGTATAGAGTATTTTTTTGGAAAGGAGTATCTTAATGCTGATATATGTCGTAAAAGAAGGGGACTCTATTTTTCGAATTGCCAATCGTTTTCAAGTATCCACTGAACAAATTGTAAACATAAATGAGCTGGAAACGCCAGAAAACTTAGTGGTCGGTCAAGCGCTTGTTATACCGAGTAACCAATATGTAGTACAACAAGGGGACTCTCTTTACTCAATTGGCCAAACATTTAACATTTCCCAACAACAAATCGCAGAGGTAAATCAAATACAGCCGAACACCTCCCTTGAGGTTGGGCAAATTTTGCAATTGCCCCAAAAACAAAAAACGAGAGCATACTTTAATGCTTATGCAGAACCAATCGGCGATTCTGTTAGTGAGACATTGCGCCAGTCAACTAGAAGGAGAACCCGTCATTTATCGTATTTAGCCCCTTTTAGTTATCGTGTGAACCGGGACGCTTCGTTAGTGGAACCACCTCTAGACCAATTTCCTCAAATTGCTGCCGAAAATAATGCAGCTCTTATGATGGTTGTAACGAATTTAGAAGAGGGAGAATTTAATAAAGAACTCGGGCGCTTGATTGTAACTGACCAACAATTTCAAGATAATCTACTTTCTAATATTATTAACACTGCAAATCAGGTAGGTTATCGCGATATTCATTTTGATTTAGAATTTTTACCACCGGAAACACGTGAAGATTATAATCAATTTCTTCGGAAAGCAAAACAACGATTATCTAACGCTGGATTACAAATTTCAACTGCCTTGGCCCCGAAAACATCTGCAGAACAAGAAGGTGCATGGTATACCGCCCACGATTATGCTGCCCATGGAGAAATTGTAGACTTTGTTGTGCTTATGACGTATGAATGGGGTTACAGTGGTGGTCCTGCTATGGCTGTTTCGCCAATAAAGCCTGTTCGTGAAGTTGTTGAATATGCTCTTTCAGTTATGCCTGCTGAAAAAATCTTCTTAGGTCAAAATTTATATGGTTATGACTGGACACTTCCATATGAACCTGGCGGTGAGTTTGCGAAGGCTCTTAGCCCCCAACAAGCCATTCAATTGGCTAAAGAGCAAAATGTGCATATTCAATATGATGAAGAATCACAAGCACCTTTTTTCTTTTATACTGATGACGAGGGAAAACGTCACGAAGTTTGGTTTGAGGATGCAAGGTCGATACAACGGAAGTTTGATCTAGTAAAAGAATTAAACTTAAAAGGTGTAAGCTACTGGAAACTAGGCTTGGCTTTCCCTCAAAATTGGGCTTTAATTGAGAGCCGATTTGATGTCGTAAAGAACCCTTAAAAAAGAAGACGCCTTAGATACTTTGTTCTAAGGCGTTTATTTTAACATGGTACAAATGAAACGTCTCGCCTCTCTTGTTCTGCTTTTTTCTCAGCTTTTACAAATCCTTCTTTTAGAATATCAGTTTTTTTCACTCTTTTAAAAGGTATAGATACCGTGAAGTTCGTTTTAAAGGGAAAGGGGTCGATGACTACATGTTTCTTGTCTCGCCAATGCCCATGAATTTTGTCTTCCATAAATGAAAACCTTTGTTGAAATCCTTCCCGAAACCAAGATAATTCCTCCTCTTTACTTACCCCGGGCTTGTTCATACATATATATAAAGATAAGTCATCACAGAATTGTAACGTCCTTTTATGTAGTTCCACACGTTTTTCACTCACTTTTACTTGCTCTAATATACGTTGCCTTCTATTGAATTCATTCTTCAGGAAAGTTTGGACATGCTTTTCATCGTCGTTCATAGAAAAGAAGGATACATAGTGGAGACTGCAAAGCAAACCAGCATATGGATAAGAAGACTCAACTAGACTAATCCCTTGTTGATAGAAGCCTACTTTTTTATTTGTTGGGTAGTCGATGAAGGAGTACGGCTTCATTCTTTCTTCGTTCCATTTAGGATACTCGTCTATTTTGTCCCAAGCAATATCATGATGCTTTATGGCGTATTTAACTGTATGTTCATTATCAATGAAAAACGGATGCAGAAGATGGTTAGCAATTTCCCCGGAAATAATACCGTGTTCATGTTGTTTTATTAATTGGAAGTAATGTTCATTCTCAACAACAATCAAATCTCACTTCCCCCTATCTTACTTACACCCTTTTATTATCTTTCCACATTTGGTCAAGCAATATAATTAGGACAGTACCTACTAATAAACCGTTACTTAACAAGCTCTGTACAAGCTCAGGAAAGACTTGAAATGTTTGGGATGGCATAAACATTAAACCAATCCCTACTAAAAAAGATATACTTAGCATGGTCAGTTTTCTTTGATCTAAGTGTTCATTGGCAATGTTTGATAAACCGATACCCATTAACTGAACAAACGTTGCTAATAAGGCCGCATTTGCAACTGGAGATGGAATCATCGATATAAGAGATACGATGGGCGGAAATAAAGCTAAAAAAATTAATAAGATGGAAGCATACATAAACGGTTTTTTTCTCTTTTGCCCTGTTATATCCATAAAACCTGATGATGATGCGAGGGTAACAACCGCAACCCCGGAGAATAAAGCAGAGATCCCATGATTTAATC
Organism: Salirhabdus salicampi; assembly: GCF_024259515.1. NCBI lineage: Bacteria > Bacillati > Bacillota > Bacilli > Caryophanales > Bacillaceae > Salirhabdus > Salirhabdus salicampi. Next base: position 7,339 of record NZ_JANBWE010000003.1, read on the forward strand.
CTAACGTATAACTTCCACGATTCATCTGTTCATGTGTGAATACTGGGCTCCCGTTCAACACTTGATTTGCTGCTGCCAATGATCCCACAATATTTGATAACAAAATTAATGCAATTAATATGGCTATCGGAAAGGATCCCCAATCCCATTTTGGTGCACCCCATGCAAATAGTTCAGGAAATTGAATTACGGGCAGTGAAGCTATGTTAATTTTGGGCTTGTGAATAATTCCGTGTAAAATCCAACCAATGGATACTCCTATTAATACAGCGTAGTTTTTCAAAGGACCCTTCCATAGAATGGAGAACCCAAGCACAAAGAAGAAAACAAAAAATGAGATAAGGGTTGCATCAAGCTGTGCTACAACTTTCTCACCATCAATGCCTAACATCCCTTTAAGAAATGTACCACTCAACTGAATGGTTAACATAAATAAAAAGGCACCAGTAATAAGAGGATTGAATAAGCGAATCACCTTCTCGGCTAACCGGAACACTCCCATCAATACTAAACAAATCCCTGTTAGTATCATCGTCATTTCTAATTCGCGCAACGTTAAAGTGAAACTAACACCTTTTTGGCTAGCTATAGTCGCATATACAGCAAACATACTTATCCATAGCCCTGCCGGACCATCAACAATCGGTAACCGATGTCCGATTACCCCTTGAAGAAAACAAGAAATCCCCACAATGAAAAAAGTCCTTTGCATGAGTCCTGATATTTCAAGCAAGGACATCTCAAAAATTGTACCAATAACAATTGGTAACGCAATAGAACTCGCTAATAAGAAGACAAACCATTGCATCGTTTCCAAAAATGTACTTTTCTTTGATATGTTACTCCCCATGAAGGTACTCTCCCTTTTATAATTGCTACTAGATATATACATGGTATATTACTGAAATGTAGGACTCAATAAAAACACGTAAAAAAGCAAGGAACTAAACATTCCTTGCCTTCATCCTATTCTTCTAATGTTGATGTATCTCCTGTTGGCAATCCCAGCTCCCATGATTTAAGTAATCGTCTCATAATTTTTCCGCTTCTCGTTTTAGGAATTTTATCTTTGAATTCAATCTCACGAGGAGCAGCATGGGCACTTAACCCTTTTTTCACAAATAGGCGTATATCTTCCAGTAATTCATCGGATGGTTCATATCCTTCACGCAGTGTAACAAATGCTTTAATGATCTCCCCACGAACAGGATCCGGTTTACCAATAACCCCTGCTTCACCTACTGCAGGATGTTCAATTAATTTACTCTCAACTTCAAAAGGACCTACACGTTCTCCTGAAGTTAGAATCACATCATCCAACCTGCCTTGGAACCAGAAATATCCATCTTCATCCATGTATGCACTATCACCTGACACATACCAATCTCCAATAAAGTAGCTTTCATACTTCTCTGGACGTTTCCAAATTTGTCTCATCATTGAAGGCCAGCCTTTTCGAATTGCCAAGTTCCCCATCTGCCTTGGTGGAAGTTTATTCCCTTCGTTATCAATAATTGCTGCTTCTACACCAGGAAACGGTTTTCCCATTGATCCAGGTTTTATGTCTACACATGGATAATTGGAAATGAGCATTCCGCCTGTTTCTGTCATCCACCACGAATCATGAATTCGCAAGTTAAAGGCGTCGATACCCCAATGAATTACTTCTGGATTTAACGGTTCACCTACACTGATAATGTGGCGAAGAGAAGATAAGTTGTATTGTTTTACTTTTTCCTCACCTGCACTCATTAAACGACGAAATGCTGTCGGTGCTGAATACCAAATGTTTACATTATACTTTTCAATTGTGCTATACCAATCATCAGGAGTAAATCGTCCACCACGTATTACATTTGTAACACCATTTAACCAAGGAGCAAATACACCGTAACTCGTTCCAGTAACCCAACCTGGATCAGCTGTACACCAATAAATATCCTCTTCTTTTAAATCTAGTACCCATTTACCTGTTTGATAGTGGTGAATCATTGCATTATGGGCATGATAGACACCTTTTGGTTTTCCAGTAGAGCCAGAAGTATAGTGGATGAGCATTCCATCTTCTAAGTCTACCCACTCTAGCTCGTAATTCGTTGAGGCTTGATTCATCTCTTGAAAGAAATCTACATATTGTTCTCCTTCAACGTTCGTTGTATCACCGACTAACACGATCTTCTTCAAATCCGGCAGGTTTTCTTGTGGTACACGATCTAATAAATCAGGTGTAGTAATAAGCATTACAGCTTCACTATCTTGCAGTCGGTCTTCTACCGCTTGTTCCATAAATGCTTCAAAAAGTGGACCAGCTATAGCCCCTATTTTGAGAATTCCTAGAAAGCTCATATAAAATTCAGGACTTCTCGGCATAAACAGAAATACCCGGTCTCCTTTATTTATACCTTGTCTTTTCAATACATTCGCAAATTGGTTACTTTTTTCCTTCATCTCAGAGAAGGTTATTTTCTCTTCCCTGTTTGCATCAGAGTATAGCAATGCAACTTGATTTTGTTTTTCAGGGTTTTCTGCATGGCGGTCAATGGCTTCATATGCAATATTTACTTTTCCAGTATCATGCCAAGTAAACTCTTTCTCTACTTCCTTCCAATCGAAGTTCGCGTACACATCGTCATAATTTTTTAAGTTGTAGTTTCCTTCTCTCGCACGTATCGGTTTCATATTCATATTTCTCCCACCCCTTTGAATGTAATCGGTTTCATTTAATAGAAACTTAAATCCTTTGTACAAACATATGCACAGTACCTCTAAAATATTTAATTTTTGAAATATTCCATATATTTATAATATCTAACATCCATCTTTTTTTAAAGGGAAATATTAGAAAAAGGGTGGAAACTACTATTTCAAAAGAGCGCAAGATGACAAACCTATCATCTGCATGAATACGGCTATTTGAGGAGGAAAATAACTGAAATGCGTCTAGTTGATTGCTTATTCAAGTTGCACGGATGACTAAACCAAACAAGGCGCACTCCATGTGCGCCTTGTTTATGGTTGATGGATACTTCCACCACCATTAGAATTTTCATCATTTGTATCTGAATTTGTTGATGCCTTCTGCGATTCATTATCGTTATCTTCTGTGTTTGCTCCCTCTTTCTTATTCTTTTTAGGTAAGAGAGAGAGTAGCGCTTGATCATGCCCTCCATTTCCATTTTGTACATATTTAATACCTGCTACGGTCCCTACCCCATATAAAGCGTATTTAAGTCCCGATAACATAATTTCAAAATTAAATGCTTTTGCTTCTAATACTGCAAAACCTAGACCTAAAAAGATACCAATTAACGGAATATAACGGTTGCTAATTCTGCTCGCTCTTCGAATGGCATACAAAATAAAAGCAAGGGCAACGTAGGCTGTAAATTCGAGGTTGAGAAGTGCTTCCATTTACTACACCTCCTATTGAAAAATTAAATATCTCTATTTACTATATTCATAGAGAACAAAGTTGACATTGATTTAATCACTTATATTTTAGTTATAAAGGATTTATGACGTTATGAAAATAAGCATATTTACCTTATATCTTTAAAAATTGGTATATACATTGTATCCTTAAATGACTGAGGAGGTCATTCATGTTACATAAAGCAAAGGAACTATTTAACAACGTAGCCCAAGATAATGAGATTTTAGCATCATTTAAATACCACTCGTTACGTGTCATGCATATGTCGTGTAACCTGGCTAAGAAAAATGGTTGCCTCGATACCGATATGCAAGTTGCCTCTCTCCTCCATGACATCGGTAAGATTGGATTATCACGCCAAATTTTATTAAAACCAACAAAACTAACTGATTTGGAATATCAAATTATTCAATCCCATAGTCACATCGGCAATACAATTGTACGAAAACAGTTGAATATGCCAAGAGCAGCTGGATTTATCCGTGACCATCATGAAAGATGGGATGGAAACGGTTATCCCCGAGGATTAAAGGGTGATGATATATCCTTGCAAGGACGTATTATTAGTATTTGTGATGCATTCGATACAATGACCATTGACCGGAGAAGTTACAATAAAACACCACTAACGTACGAAGAAGCGTTAGAAGAATTGGTTAAGTCCTCCTGGAACCAGTTTGATGGTAACTTAGTAGAACAATTTATTGCCATCATCCAATCCTTTGAGCTTCCTGAGGCAAGGTCTTGGTGGCAAGATGAAAAAATGATGGAATCTCTTTTTCCTGTCTAAACATCCTTTTCTTCCCTTGCTAACATAACGACAACTTATGACAGGAGGGTGCATTTCCATACCATTATATGAAAGCATAGCCGCACGAATGACTCTAACATTGTCATAAAAACGAGAATTCATTAGATTGACCTACTCCTTTGATTTCGGAACGTTTTTTTATGACTATTTACCTATATAAGCGACACATGCTTCAGCCTTCCTTCATTTCTAGGTATTTTTTGAAAAAAAAGAAAAAAAGCACTGCTCATGAACATCATGCATCAGTGCTTTTTAAATCAGTTTGTGTTAATAAACAGTAAAAAATCCTCTGAAAGAAGGATCTGTTATTGTATCGTCTTCAATGTAGTAATAACTCCAGGTTCCTTTTATATATCTTATATCATTTTACGAAAAACCTGTTAAATATTTTGCATATTGTAGCGGGTTTAAAAATGCACGTTTTATTGTATTCCGGTCGTACGATATAAACAACGAATCCTGCCCCGGCTTTGCATTGCATTCAATAAACCAAATATTATGTCCTTGATCTAAAGCAAAATCAATTCCGAGTTCTCCAAACGTTCCAAACTCTTTTTCCACCGCTTCATACACTTTGAATATAAACGTCTCTATTCTTCGATTTAAATGGATTAGCTCATTTTTCTTATACGATAAAATCTTTGTAAAGAAGTAGTCAAATTGGTAAACATCTGAGCCGGTTCTCGTACTCGTAATAGGAGCACGTTCTTTTCCAATTCGCACAGGGTAGGCGACAATCTCAAGCTGACCTAAATGATTCCGCTGCACCGTAGCTCTCATATCAATTGGCTGTTCTCCAACTTGTAAAACATCAATCCCTTGTTGAATGATTAGCTTTTTTTGATCAAAAAATTGATCCATTCCCTTTATTAATTCTGCTAAGTCATCACAATATTCCTCAAATAGGTCATCTGCTACGTAACTATAATGATAACGATCCTTAACCCTTTTAATTCGCATAATACCTTTTCCATTACTACCTTGCCGGTCTTTTACATAAATAGTATGGTATTTTGATAACATCTGATCGATATCTTCCCGTTTTTCATATTGTAGCGTTACAGGCATAAATTGTCTTACTTCTTGCTGCTTATATAATTGTTCATGTAACTTCCATTTATCGAAATAGTGCTGGGCATTAACCGTTTGGATATGAGAATGTTGTTTAAATTGTTCACGAATAAATCGACCAATATGCTTTTGATGTTTGAGAACCCCCCCACCTCTATCATACAAAATATCTGGAAATGGCATTACCTTCTTCTCCCATTTTTTCTTCATCTCGTTATAAAACGTTCCATTTATTGTTCGGTCAAGAAAGTTAACATCTTTTACTGTAAAAAGGTAAAGTATCGTATTTGCATCATTATTCGCTAACGCTAACTCTTCCGACCGGAACCGGTATTGCTGATTCAAGAGTTTTTTTACATTTCCGTTCGAGGAAAAGACCGCAATTACTGGACCAATCCGTAATGAATGTCCATCTTCAACTTTAACATTAACCTTCCAATCCTCTTGTATATGAAGTTTCTCTAATATCGAACTTGGAATAATGATTGATTCTTGTAGATCATGTTTCCTTACATTTACCTCTCTCTCATTTAATCCAACCTTCAAACTAATTTCGTTGTTGGATAAACGTTCAAAAATAAATGTCGGAACAGTAATAACGTTATGACTCCCTTCACATTCCTTTATCGTTAAAGTCCAAGATTTATGAGGAGATATTAAATGGCCATCTGCTAAATATGTTCCGTATTCCAATACAGATAAAAATTGAGGTAATATCTCTTCCGTATCATCAAATCCTTTAACAGGATTTTTATCAGGCTTAGCATTCGCTTCGATAAACCATATTTCTCCACGTTGATCAATGGCTAAATCTATTCCCACTTCCCCTAATGATCCATATTCTTTTTCAAGATATGATGTAACGTGAATGGCAAATTCTTTCACTTCATGATCTGTTGGCATGTTTGAATCATGTTTAAATAACGCATCATAATGCGCAACTTCCCCTCCTAGTGATTCGTTTGTAATTGCCGAATCCCGTTTTGATACCCTTGTTTGGATCGGGGCAGCAATCCATTTACCACTTGCATCTTTTTGAACTAACACTCTAACATCTGTCTGTTTACCACCGTATCGTTTCACATGAATCCCTTGTTGAATAATATATTTTTTGTTTTTTAGAAATTGGTTTACATACTCTTTTACATCGGATAATGAGGATAGTTGAATCGTTTTTAATCCCTTTTCATAATAAGAGAGATCATAGCCTTCTGCTACTTTCGTGATTGCCATCACCTCTTTACCAAGGCTCCCGTAAAAGGACTTTAGGAACAATAAATGATAGTTATCCAACATTTCTTTTACTTGTTCAAATCGTTCGTAAACTTCGGTTTCAGGTAGATAGCTTTTAATATCCTTATATTTCGACAATGCTTTATAAACATCCCATTTTCCGAAATAGTCCACTTGATTAATATAATGAATGTTGTCGTGTTCGTGGAATTGGTTTCTTATATGTTTAACTAATGGTTTTAATGACGTGTCAAATTTCACAGCTCTGTCGTAAATAACATTAGGCATCGGTAAATTTCTTTGCTCCCATGACTGTGTTAATTCGTTATATACATATCCGGTTATTTGCTCTTTAAACCAATATATATTGTCTAATGAAAAATAATAAAGAAAAGCGTGTGTCTCAGTATTTGCTTTCACATGTTCAGTCGCACTTACAGGTACACAGCCTTCTTCAATCCGCTGAATAAATCGCGGATTTACAAATATACCTATTACTGGACCTAAATGGATGATTCCATTACGAATCCATACATTCACAAACATCTTATCTATCAATAACAAATGGTTAAACACATTATCTGGTAAATACATTTGGTCATGATTATGATCATGACTGTCTACGACAACGTTTATTTTTCGTTGACCGACTTGAATTTCATATCTGGCACCTTTTTTAACTGATAATTGCTCTATGATTAATGACGGTATTAAACAGACTTGACTCTCCATACCACTATTGCTCTGAACTAGTTGGACTTGCATACCTTTCCCTCCCGAATATACCATCTTTGTCATTAATATTCGAAGGATTACAGTTTGGTATGGATGTATGATTTAGGGGACATCACTTTAAATGTTGTTATCTTTACGTTAGTATTAAGAAAATAATATGTACTTTTACACTCGTATGGACTGGGTCCAGTTAAAACAAAAAGGCAGGAATGGATAATGAAGATTATTGCAACAGATATGGATGGTACATTGTTAAATTCTAGAGGTGATATTAGTGATGAGAATAAACAAGCAATCGAAAAGGCGATTGCTAATAATATTGAAGTAATTGTTGTGACTGGCCGCTCTTATATTTCTGCAAAACGGTTATTACGAGAAAAGAATTTGCATACACCAATCATTGGTTTTAACGGAGGAGAGGTTCGGTCAGAAGAGGGAAAGATAATCATGAATTTCCCACTAAACAAAGAACTTTGTTCAAAAATAGCCGCGGCATGTAGTGCTGAAGGAGTCTATTACGATATTTATACAAATGAAGGTGTATACTCTAGCAGTAAGGAACAAACGGTTGAATCATTTGTTACCTTATTAGCAAGGATTCACAATCAAACACCATTAGAGGATATTCGAAAATTAGTTGAACAACATATGGAAGATGAACAATTCCATTTTACTGATCAGTATGAGCAAGTTTTACATTCAAACCTAACGTTTTATAAAATGTTTGCTCTATCTCTACAAGAAGAACAACTACAAAATGTTTATCATCGGTTAAAGGGTGAAGAAGAACTAGTAATTACTTCTTCTGGGAAAGGGAATTTAGAATTTAATCACCAGGATGCAAAGAAAGGAACGGTTTTACAAAGATATGTAAATGAAAAAGGCATTTCTATGAACGAAGTGATGGCAATAGGCGATAACTACAATGACGTCTCCATGTTACAAATGGCAGGTAGAGGTGTGGCAATGGGAAATGCTAATGAAGATATAAAGGAGGTTTGCTCCCACGTAACAAAAACAAATGACGAAAACGGTGTTGCGGTAGCAATTGAGCAACTATTAAATGAACTGAATGAATAAAAAAAGAGCCAACATCATACTGTTGGCTCTTTTTGCGCTTATGCTTTTGTACGATATTGTAGATTATGTTCCTTTAACGTTTTGTCTTTCCCAAACAAGAAATGTTTCTCCATGTCAGGTGAATATTTAGAGTTAATCGTTTCTATACCTACTGCTTCCGCTACTGCTCTTAACATAGCAGGGGATGCACCACAACAAAGACCGATATAGTTGACACCAATACTTTTTGCTTCCTTAGCCCACTCTGCTAATTCATACCGATTATGATACAGAGGGTCCAGCGACGTTGGGAACGTTGTTTCAGTTGGCAGGTGACAGCTACAACCACCGTCTGGTAAATTGAAAAACGTTGGGTATTCTTCTGATGTACGGTATGGAATTGGTAATCCCCCAACAAAACCATCTACCTCTTCAGTTATTTTCTTCAAGTATGGTTGCATCGTATTTGGGCCGCGGAAGCAATTCATTCCGACTACTAATGCACCTTTTTCAGAAAGGATTTTGCAAGATTCTTCTACCGTATAGCCATCACGCAAGATGTTTTCACCCATAAGCCCTAATGTAACAACGGCTGGTAAATCTTGTTTCTGAATTTCCTCTAATGCAATCACAGCTTCTTCATGATAGTAAAGAGTTTCAGCATTAATAAAGTCTACCCCCTCCTCTTTACACCATTTCACCATTTCTGCAAATATACTTCTTACTTTCTCTTTCGATTGAGGATCTTCAGGGTCAAATATGTTAGTATTTGAAATATTCCCTGCCACAAGTGCTTCCTCTATCGGATGCTCTTTAGCTACTTCTTTAGCTAATCGTATTGCATTACGATTTAAAGGCTCAAGTAAATGCTCCTTACCAATGATTCTCATTTTTTCACGGTGTGCATTATATGTAAAAGCTAAAACTACATCAGACCCAGCGTTCATATAGTCTCTATATGTCTGCTTTAATACGTCAGGATGCTCCAAGGCAACTTCTGGCACAAAGGAACCTGCTTGTAAATATCCACGCCGTTCCATTTCAAATAAATATCCTTCTCCTGCGATAACTGTTCCCTCTTTTAATCTTTGTTCCAAACTTCTTTTCATCGGTGTTCCTCCTCAAGTTTTCTTTTATAGCAAAAAAGCCCTCTTCCATTAAGAAGAGGGCTTTATACTAATTCATTAACATTCTAGTAAATGGTCTCTCCTTATCTTCAGCAATTTCGCTTCTGGAATTGGCACAGTGCTTATCAGCCTGTTGCCGAGGTATCTAAGGGCCAGTCCCTCCACCTCTCTGGATAAGAATAATCTTATTATATTTAATTGTTTGAACTTAAGACTACCTTGCTTCCCTAAAAATGTCAAGATTTATCTTAAGAATATATCGAAATTGCCCCGACATGATTTGAACTCGTAACGCACGCTTTAGAGGGCCGATGCTCAATCCTCTGAAATACGGAGCCATTGAGAAATCTTACTATATAAAAGAGTTGCTACATGCAAATGTATTCTACATTATTCTTTAAAGGAACTTCCAAGTTCTTCTGAACGTTCAGCAGCTCGTTTGACACATTCCACTAAAGCCTCTTGGTAATTATATTTTTGTAACGTATCCAAACCAGCCTGCGTCGTTCCTCCTGGGCTCATAATTTTTTTTCGTAATGATGTTGGACTCTCATTCGTCACTTTCAACATTTCTGCTGCACCAAGCAACGTTTGTAATATTAATTCTTTAGACGTATCTGCTTCGAGTCCTGCTTTCTTTGCTGCTTCTTCCATCGCTTCAACGAAGTAATAGATATAAGCAGGTCCACTACCAGACAAGCCCGTCACAACGTGCATTTCATCTTCATCTACTACTGTTGTCGTACCAATCGTCTGAAATAACCTTTTTGTCTTTTCTATATGTTTATCAGTTGCGTATTTTCCAGCTGCAATCGCCGTAGCTGAATAGCCAATCGTAGCAGAGGTATTTGGCATTGCCCGAACGACTGGATTCTCTTTTTCAAGCTGAGTGGAAATGTATGAAGTGGACACTCCTGCTAACACAGATACAATTATTTGACCTTCCGTTACATAATTTTTAATAGAATGTAACGCTACTTCAATATCCTTCGGTTTTACAGAAAGGATAATAAACTCTGCTCCTTCAATCACTTCCCGTTTGTTTTGGGAGTATTTCACTCCGTATGTTGTTTGCAATGTTTGCAAGCGATCTTCTCTTGTTTTATTCGTAACATATATTTGATCACCTTTTACATATTCTTTACTTACAATACCCGAAATAATCGCTTCAGCCATAGAACCCGCTCCGATGAAGGATATTTTACTATCCGCCATGCTTCTAACCTCCTATTTAATTCAAATATAAAAACCCACTCCATCCTAAAAAAGGACGGAATGGGTTGAACATCCGCGGTACCACCTTTATTGATAACACGTAATAGAAAGTACATGTTATCCTCTTATATCTGATAACGCAAGTTTTGCGTTCAGGTTTATCCCTGAAGGTTCACAGGTAGGTTTCAATAATATCGTAACGTTGGAATCTTTCAGCCGGTGGATTCCATTCTCTGGCGTTCGTTTTATTATTTACTGGCCTGATCATTACCAATTTTATTTATATTGATTTTTTAGTATTATGCAAGTTAAACGTAATTATGTCAACAAAAACTATATGTTTTTTTTCGACAAATATTGGTGTCATATCAAAACAGCATGTAACTACTCCGGTAACCCTTGTTGTGTTAAAATATATTTTGTCTAATTTTATCATCTTAGGGGGGAAAAGGATGAAGTCCATACCTTTTATCGCAGTTGAAGGCCCTATCGGGGTTGGAAAGACTTCCTTGGCGGGCAAAATTGCTTCCCATTTTCAATATCATTTACTTGAAGAAATTGTTGAGGAAAATCCTTTTCTCGGAAAATTTTACGACAATATTGAAGAGTGGAGCTTCCAAACGGAAATGTTCTTTCTTTGCAATCGTTATAAGCAACTAGAAGACACTGAGAGCAAATATTTACAAAACAAGATGCCTGTTGTTTCCGACTATCATATTTCGAAAAATATGATATTTGCGAAACGGACGTTAAAAGAAAGCCAACTAAAGAAATACGAGGAGATTTATCACATATTAACTAATGATATGCCTAAACCAAATATTATGGTTTATTTACACGCTAGCTTAGATACATTATTAAATCGCATTCGTCTCCGCGGACGGGATGTAGAACAAAATATTCAAGCTAGTTATTTACAGCAACTTTCTCAAGATTATGATGCTTTCATGGAAAACTTCGAGAAAGAAAATCCTGATATTCCGGTTTTACGATTTAACGGTGACCATTTAGATTTTATAAAGCGTGAGGAAGATTTGCAGTACATGATTAAGCAGATTGAGAACCATTTAAAAAAAGGGGAAGTTATTTCATGAATAGGAAAAACCGCTACGGTATCCCTAATGATGCAGTGATCACTATTGCCGGAACCGTAGGTGTAGGAAAGTCAACGATGACTACAGCAATTGCCAATGCACTTCAATTTCGTACTTCATTTGAAAAGGTCGAAAACAATCCGTATTTAGATAAATTTTATTCCGATTTTCAACGCTGGAGTTTTCATTTACAAGTTTACTTTTTAGCGGAACGCTTTAAGGAACAAAAACGAATTTTTGAATATGGTGGAGGATTTGTGCAAGATCGTTCCATTTACGAAGATACAGGCATCTTCGCAAAAATGCACTATGAAAAAGGGACAATGTCTAAAGTGGATTATGAAACGTACACAAGTCTTTTTGATGCTATGGTAATGACACCATATTTCCCACATCCTGATTTATTAATCTATTTAGAAGGTTCTTTTGATGACATTGTAAAGCGTATTCAATCTAGAGGACGTCCTATGGAACAAGAAACTCCATTAGAATACTGGGAAGAAATGTACGATAGATACCAAAACTGGATTGATAACTTTAATACTTGTCCTGTATTACGAATTAATATTGCCGAATACGACATTGTTGAAGATGAGTCGTCTCTTGAACCAATTTTAAATCGAATCGGTGAGTTCATACAAAAATCTAGAAACATTACAACAAGACAAACTACAATCTAGAAAAAGAGGACGAAATGTCCTCTTTTTTATTTTGCCTTTTCTTTATTTTCTTTTGCCTTTCCTTCTATAACGGTAATGTCAGAAACCATTTTACTTTCTCCTTCAAAAATTCCACCTTCATCGATGACAAAAGCTTTCATCTTTGCATTCCCTTTTAATTGACCCTTCGCTTCAATATGAATAGTACCGGAAGCATTTACATCCCCACAAACTGTTCCAGAAACTGTGATATTTCTTCCGTCAATATTTGCTTCTACTATCCCACCTGTACCTACAACTAAATCACCATCACAATGTATTTCCCCCAGAACTTTTCCTTCAATACGAAGACTAGCTTCCGTTTTAACATTTCCTTCAACAACAGTTCCTGCTCCTATTACTGTATCCATCGTTTCAGCAGACTGCTGGCTATTTTGACCATTTTTCGCAAACATATAAAAAACCTCCACCAATGATTATTCTGTTAAGACGCGACTAATAAATGTCATATATGGATATGGATCAACTGCTCTTCCATTTTTAAATATTTCATAATGTAAATGAACTCCTGTACTTCTACCGGTCGATCCCATCGTGCCAATTTGATCTCCTACTTCAACTTTTTCGCCTTCTTCCACATGTAAGTTCGCCATGTGTGCATATCTCGTGGAAAACACAGACGAATGTTTGATTTCTACAAAGTTACCGTAGCCTCCATTTCGTCCAGCGAAAGTAACTGTTCCATCTGCTGTTGCATAAATCGGGGTACCATATCCACCACCGATATCGATTCCACTGTGTACAGCCTTTTGAAATGTAAAAGGATCTACCCGATTTCCAAAATTCGAGGTTACTCGATACGAACTTGAAGGCCACTCAATTGGAGTTCGTGCTAACTTTTCTCTTACTGAGCTGAAATGTTCCAATGTAGTTTCAAAGCGTTCAATTAAACTCGGAATGGTATCAATTAATTCTGAGTACTTTAACTCTAGGGCACGGTCCTTTTCCAGTCGATTAACATCTTCTTTTAGCGATATTTCATCTATACTTGTAAATTCAATTCCACCTGAAGGTCCTGCACTAGAAGTGGCTTCTATTTGTTCTGGTTGTATAGCTGCTATCATTTCTTTTAATTGCTGCTCGATTTGATCTAAATGTTGTACTTTTACATCTATTAATTCCGCTTTCTTTTCAAAGTAATGAATCTGCTCATTAGCTGATTGTAGTTCACTCGACTTTTCTTCTATACTTGATAATAATATCTCATTTTTTTCCTTTAACTTTTGAATCGCCGATTGAGAAAATGCGAAGAAAACAATGAATGCTATAAGGAAAAGAACGGATATTGATAATGTACTTTTAAACAACGATTTTCGAATATTAACTTGGCGAACTTTCTCATTCGCATCGGACATAATTAATATTGTCCAATTTTTAGTTCTTTTTTTTCGATTTTTTTTCTTTATCATTTTTATCCCCCGACCAATGTAATCCTTTCCCTATAATTCGACAAAACGCTCTGTTTTCCTTCTAAAATTATGACAAAATAAAAAAACATCCCAATTTTAGGGATGCTTCATTTATGTTCCTTCTCCAATTATATACGCATTAATGGCGGAGGAGGAGGGATTCGAACCCCCGCGGGCCGTGAAGCCCCTGTCGGTTTTCAAGACCGATCCCTTCAGCCAGACTTGGGTACTCCTCCGTTGACTGACACTTAAAAAATATATCATATGAACTAAAAGTGTGCAAGTCCTATGTAAAATGTTTTATTTTTCAAAAAAATTATAGATATAAGGAGAAAGGTACAAAGTACCCTCTCCTTACCCTATTTGTTGTTTATTTCCCATATATGGACGTAACACTTCTGGAATGATGACTGTCCCGTCTTCTTGCTGATAATGCTCTAAAATAGCTGCAACAGTCCTTCCAATTGCTAAACCTGAACCATTTAACGTATGAACAAACTCCGGTTTAGCCTTAGGTCCCCTGCGAAAACGTATTTTCGCACGTCTCGCTTGAAAATCCTCAAAGTTTGAACAAGATGAAATTTCCCGGTACGTATTTGAGCTTGGTAACCAAACTTCAATGTCGTACTTTTTCGCTGCCGTAAAACCTAAGTCACCGGTACACATGCTCATTACACGGTAAGGTAAATTTAACAGTTGCAATACTTTTTCTGCATGGCCTGTTAATTCTTCTAATACGTCATATGACTCTTCTGGTTTAACCATTTGCACAAGTTCAATTTTGTTAAACTGATGCTGACGAATTAAGCCGCGAGTATCTCTTCCAGCAGAACCAGCCTCAGAACGGAAATTCGCACTGTATGCTACGAATTTTTTCGGAAGTTCCTCTTCTGACAATATTTCATCACGATGTAAGTTTGTAACTGGTACCTCGGCTGTTGGAATAAGGTGGTAATCCCAACCTTCTAACTTAAATAAATCCTCTTCAAACTTTGGTAATTGACCTGTTCCTGTTAGGCTGTCACGGTTGACGATGAAAGGTGGAATAACTTCTTCATATCCATGTTCATCCGCTTGTAAATCCATCATAAAGTTTAATAATGCACGTTCAAGTCGAGCTCCTAAGCCTTTATAAAAAACAAAACGGCTTCCCGTTACTTTTGACGCACGCTCAAAGTCCAAAATATTTAATTCGCTGGCTATATCCCAATGTGGCTTAGCCTCAAAAGAGAAGGAAGGGACTTCTCCCCATTTACGGACTTCTATATTGTCATCTTCATCTTCCCCAACTGGTACACTTTCATGAGGAATATTAGGAATTGAAAGTAAAAGCTGTTCAAGTTTTTCTTCCACTTCTTTTAATTCTGTATCTAAGCTTTTTACTTTTTCCCCGACTTCACGCATCTCTAGAATTAAATGATCTGCATCTTTCTTTTCTTTTTTCATTTGTGAAATTTGTTTTGAAACATCATTACGCTTTGCCTTTAACTCTTCACTTTGTTTTATTAATTCTCTTCTACGATTGTCCCATTCTTCAAAATGATCAAGATCGGTTAAATCTTCTCCTCGATTTTGGAGTTTCGCCTTTACTTCAGCAAAATGGTCACGTAAAAATTTCATATCAAGCATAACAATTCCTCCTTCGTTTAAAATTAGACACAAAAAAACTCTCGCCCTATGAAACAGGGACGAGAGTTACTTCCCGCGATACCACCCTAATTGAAGACATAAAGTCTTCCAGCTTAATTACACTAACGGTGTTTAACCGGATATGCCTACTCTTAACAGTTCAGCATATCAGCTCAAGGATGGATTCACAGTTACCTTTTATCGGTTCACAGCACCCACCGACTCTCTGAAAAAAACATAACTGTTACTATTTCCTATCATTGCTTTTATCTCATTACATTGTTTGCTATATAATATATACGTTTTTTTAACTCGTTGCAAGTTGCTCCTTTGAACTTTTCACCATCTGTACAAAATGTTCCATTAACCGATGGTCGTCTGTTAACTCAGGATGAAAGGCACATGCTAAATAATGGCCTTCTTGCGCAGCTACAATTTTTTCGTTATAAGTGGCTAAAACATCCGTATTGTTTCCTACGTCTAAAATGTATGGTGCCCGGATGAAAACAGCATTATGGTCATCAGCAATATTTTTAACTTGCACATCGGCTTCAAAGCTTTCTCTTTGTCTACCAAAGGCATTACGTTCTACTTTTATATCCATTAACTGCAAATGGCCGCCTGTTTGACCGTTAATTTCTTTTGCTAAAAGTATGAGACCTGCACATGTACCGAATATCGGTTTTCCTTCATTGCCAAACTTTTGTAACTCAGAAAGGAAACCATATTTATCAATTAAGCGACGCATTGTCGTACTTTCTCCACCAGGTAAAACAAGACCATCTATTTCTTGTAACTGTTCAGTACGTTTAACGACAACTGCCTCTGCTTCACATGCCTCAATGGAACGGACATGTTCTCTTACAGCTCCTTGAAGTCCTAATACACCTATTTTAACCATTTATCCATTCTCCTTACTCACTGCGATCTTGCATACGTTGTCCTGGAGATAATGTTGACATTTCAATACCCGGCATTGCTGTTCCAATACCTTTAGAAAGGTTAGCTATTAGTTCATAGTCTTCATAGTGTGTTGTAGCTTCCACAATAGAACGAGCAAAGTTCGCTGGGTTATCGGATTTGAAAATTCCTGAACCTACAAATACTCCATCTGCTCCTAATTGCATCATAAGGGCCGCATCAGCAGGCGTTGCAACACCACCTGCAGCAAAGTTTACGACTGGAAGTTTACCTTCCTCTTTAATCTGTAATAACAGCTCATATGGAGCACCATTTTCTTTTGCGTATACCATTAATTCATCATCAGAAAGACTAACGACTTCCCGAATTTGAGATTGTACTTTTCTCATATGACGTACCGCTTCTACGATATTACCCGTTCCTGGCTCACCTTTTGTACGTAACATAGATGCACCTTCAGCAATACGACGAACTGCTTCTCCTAGGTCGCGACAACCACAAACAAACGGTACTGTATAATCACGTTTATTTATATGAAAGATATCATCAGCAGGGGTTAATACTTCACTTTCATCAATATAGTCTACTCCCATTGCTTCAAGAACTCGTGCCTCAACAATGTGGCCAATTCTTGCTTTCGCCATAACAGGAATGGAAACAGCATTCATAACTTCTTCAACAATACCTGGATCAGCCATTCTAGCTACCCCACCAGCTGCACGAATGTCAGAAGGTACTCGCTCTAGCGCCATTACTGCAACGGCACCTGCTTCTTCAGCAATTTTTGCCTGTTCAGCATTTACGACATCCATAATGACGCCGCCTTTTTGCATTTCAGCCATTCCTCTTTTTACACGTTCAGTTCCTAACTTTGACATGATGTAATTCCTCCAATATTCTTGATATTCACTCTTTTTTTTATTTTAACGCATTATAAGTTAATATCCTACTATCCCAATCAGAATTAAAAAATATTTTTTATGCCATTTACGATATTTGAAAATAAATCAGCAAAAAAACCACCTACTGCTCGTAATGTTAGAGAGAACCAATTTGCCTTCTCAACAGAGTCGTTTACGACAATGTCTGTAACTGTTGCTGCATTTTCATATTGGTCGTTAATATATCCGAGAGACTCTTCACCAGTATATGTTACCTTCATTGTTCCAACCTTATCCCCTTTTTCCACTGGGGCAGTTAGTTCACCCTTCTCTGTTAAAAGCTCTTCATCAAATTCGTAAACAGCTTCATAAGCATCTTCTTCGCCTTTTTTAACAAGCGTTTTAATCGGAGTTGTTGTAGATACGGATACTTCTGATTGCTTCCCTTTTACTACTGGTAATGCCGATTGGTCTTTAATTTGGTAACCAGCAGGATAAAGTTCTTTTACTTCAAAATCACTAAATCCGTAATCAAGCAATTTACGAGTTTCTCTGAAACGTTCAGCTTCACTACTTGTACGCATTACAACTGAAATCAGTCGTCTGCCATCACGCTCTGCTGTTCCTGTAAAGCAATAACCTGCAAGGTCCGTCCAACCAGTCTTCAAACCGTCTACTCCTTCATAACCAAAGGAGGAGTAATAGTCCCCTTCCATACCAGGTAACATCCAGTTTAAATTTGTTTTCGTTATGCCATCTAATTCATATTGCTTCATGGAGGAATAATTTAATGCGTCTGAGTAATTGTTCACTAAATGAAAGGCCAATAGGGCTGTTGATTTTGCTGAAAGTAAATTATCTGCAGTTGGACTTGTTCCTTCTGGATAATCATTACCTAACAGACTATTTGGAATTCCTGTTGAATTGACAAACTGAAAATCTGGTAAACCTAATTCTTCCCCTTTTTCGTTCATCATTCGGACAAATTCACCTTCAGATCCTGCAATCAGTTCTGCAAGTGCAATTGTTGTGGCATTATCTGAGAAAATAGCCATTGCGGAATACAATTGTCTAACTGTATATTCTTTATTTTGTCTTAATCCAATTCCTGAAAACATAGGATCTGCTGAAATTCGATACGCATAATCACTAATATATGTAGTTGTATCCCAGCTAATTTCCCCTTCACTAATCGCTTCCAATACAAGATATTCTGTCATCATCTTTGTCATACTAGCCGGGGGAAGTGCGTTGTCTGCTTGTTTTTCAAATAATATTTTCCCTGTTTCTGCATCTATTAAAATGGCAGATTCTGCCTCTACATTAATAGCTGCTTCTACTTCTATAGGTTTAGGAATGAAAGAAACAACTGTTACGAAAAGCGTTAAACACGCGATAAATATTGGTTTGATGTTGTTTATCATCTATGTTCCCCTCCGCTATTTTTTTGCCTCACGTAGGTTATTTTATCATAGGAATGTTAAAAAAAGTAGATAAGTAAATTTTACCTATCTACCTTTTTTCTGTAATGTTATGAGTAATTTGGAGCCTCTTTTGTAATTTGAATATTATGAGGATGGCTTTCTTGAAGTCCAGCATTTGTTATTCGGATAAACTTCCCATCATTCCTCAATGCTTCTAAGTCCTTCGTTCCACAGTATCCCATACCGGAACGTAGGCCACCTAACAATTGATGGACCGTTTCAGCAAGTTGCCCTTTATAAGGAACTCTACCTTCAATACCTTCGGGAACGAGCTTATTTGCTTCACTTTCATTTTGGAAATATCGATCTTTAGACCCAGATTTCATTGCTCCAACTGATCCCATGCCTCTATATACTTTAAATTGACGACCTTGATAGATTTCCGTTTCACCTGGGCTTTCCGCTACACCTGCAAACATACTCCCTAACATAACGGCATGCGCACCTGAAGCTAATGCCTTCACAATATCGCCTGAGTACTTAATTCCACCATCTGCAATGACCGGTACATTATATTCCTTTGCTGCACTGGCACAATCATAGATAGCCGTAATCTGAGGGACACCTACCCCTGCTACCACTCTTGTTGTACAGATAGAACCAGGGCCAATTCCTACTTTTACAATATTTGCCCCGGCTTTAATTAAATCAACCGTTGCCTCTGCTGTTGCAACATTTCCAGCAATAATATTTAATTGCGAGTACTTTTCTCGTACAGCCTTTACTTGCTCAATTACCCCTTGAGAGTGCCCATGTGCAGTATCAACAACAATAACATCAACACCAGCATCAACTAATTTTTCAATTCGAAGCATACTGTCAGCTGTTACACCAACTGCTGCTCCTACTAATAAACGACCTTGTTCATCTTTTGCGGCATGAGGAAATTCAATCACTTTCTCTATATCTTTAATAGTAATTAAACCCTTTAGCTTACCACTATCATCAACTAATGGTAACTTTTCTATTTTATACTTTTGTAAAATCTTCTCTGCTTCTAATACTGTAGTACCTACAGGGGCTGTGATTAACTCTTCACTTGTCATGACTTCAGAAATTTGGATTGAATAATCTTGTACAAAACGTAAGTCACGATTCGTAATAATACCGACTAGTTGGCGTTCTTCCTCGTTGTTAACAATCGGCACACCAGAAATACGGTATTTCCCCATTAAATGTTCCGCATCAAATACTTGGTTTTCAGGTGTTAGGAAAAATGGATTAGATATAACTCCGTTTTCAGAACGTTTTACTTTATCGACTTGATCAGCTTGATCTTCAATGGACATATTCTTATGTATAACTCCAAGACCACCTTGTCTAGCCATTGCAATTGCCATATCTGCTTCTGTTACTGTATCCATACCGGCACTAATCAATGGGTTTTTAAGCTTTAAAGTCGGAGAAAGTTCAGTTGCAACTGACACATCACGGGGAAGTATTTCTGATTTCGATGGAACGAGTAATACATCGTCAAACGTTAAGCCTTCTTTTTCAAATTTATCTGTACGCAAAAGTTGTCGCCTCCTATTTTAATTGCTTTTATGAAAATGGTTACACTATATACATATCTGATTTAAATATTTTAACCTACATTACGACATTATCATTAATTTTTCAAGCTAAATATATAAAGGTGGTCAGCATGATTACAAAGGAAATTGATTCTGTATATGCAAAACTAAAGGCTATTCCTTATGTACAAAGCTTTTTAAATGATTGCTACAATCGGCTATTTTTTGAGGAAAGTGAGCGCTTAAGCTTTCAGAATGCTGATCGGTTTATATACTATTTAGAACATGGTGAGATTTATTTAAAAGAAGCTCAAAAAGTCCCGGTTCATATTCAACCGGTCCTTCTTTTTTATGGACTTACACAATTAATTAAAGCATGTTTACTTACAAGAAGACCAGAGTATCCGGAAAACACAAAAATTCTATCGCATGGTGTCTCTGCCCGTAAACGAAAAAAACAAGATTACAGCTTTTTGCATGATGAAGTAAAAGTTCAACAACATGGATTGTTCCCTTATTTTTCAAAACATTTGTTTCATACAGAATCTTTTCCCGTAGATAAATTTACAATGGAAATGTTACTTCGTCGAGTTCCGGAGATGAATGTGTTATTTAAAGATCGCCAAAGTGGCTCTTCCCAAATAAAAATTGGACATGTACACAAAGATACATTTTTAATACCTACTAATGTATTAAACACGTTACACATAACTGAACAGCGATTCAAACGAAAAATGAGTATATTCGTTCCCGAGTTTGAATCTGTCGCATATGATGCTGAATTCATGCGCGTTCAACTGGAACAACCTCTGTTTCCGTTTCTCAACGATTTTTTATATTTAAATCTAGAGGATGAGCATTATTATTTAATGCGAAATCGCCATTTATTTTTTCCATTGCATGAGATCATGGTTCACTATTTAATATTGTACAATTTAAGTATGATTTGTCGCTATGAAACAGAATGGTGGGGAGATCTTCTTCATACACACGGGAGTGAAGATTACTCGTATATACATTATTTTTTAGAAATTACTCAACGAAAGGTATCGGTTATGATTGGATTTTATTTATATCATCAAATTGAAAAGAATAGAGCATTCGATTAATGAATGCTCTATAGCAATATTTCTTCAATATATAGATCCGTATGTTCACCTAAAGCTACCAATTCCTTATTATAATCTAATTGAACCATAGGTCTTGTTGGTGCATGTGAATCAATGTATACGATTTCCCCGAGTAAAGAATTGGACAATTTCACTTTTGTGCCTAACGAATAATTGGTTAAATGTTTTATTAATGTCTGCATTACAATTAAATCTAATTTCCCGAATTCTTCATGTAACATTTCCTCAATTACTTTAAATGGTGATTTTTTTCGTTTGTAACTTCGCTCACACGTCATCGCATGGAATACGTCAGCTACAGATACAATTTTCGAATATAAATGGATTTGATTTTGATCCATTTGAAAAGGATACCCACTACCATCAAGTCGCTCATGATGCTGCAACACAGCGAGTTTTACTTCTTTTTTCAAAGCAGTTATATGTTCAATCATCCGGTATGAATAGACAGGGTGCTTCTTCACAATTTCAAGCTCTTCTATTGTAAAGGACTTTTCCTTTTTCAAAAGATTTGGCTCTATTTTAGCCATTCCACAGTCACTAAAGTAACCTGCCAAACCAACTTGGATTTGATCTCCCTCAGACAGATTTAATTGCTTACCTAAAAAGCTGCAAATGATACCAACAGTTACAGCATGATGGTAAAAGTATTGTTCCTTTTCTGCGTAATGGTAAAAAGAAAAGATAACTTCAGGTGATTTCAATGCCGCTTTTACAAGTGGGACAAAATGGTTACGTACGGCTTGGATGTCAATACTTTTTCCTCCCTGCCAATGCTTAAACATTTCCCTCGTCTTATTCACGCTATGAAAATAGAGGTCTAACACACCTTCTTTTTTAATCTCTTCCTCATTTTTTTGTACTTTTTGATTAGGCTCAAACTTATCACCATTTGCTAATCGGGTTGAAACTTCTACTTCTTCAATTAAAAATGCCTGTAACACCTCAATGTGCAAAGGTTGAATAACGGTGTTTCTTGGTATAATTGGTTTTAACGTATTCCCCATCACATCCTCAATAAGTAAACATCCCGGTTTTAATTGACTCGGATGTACTTGCAAGCGGTTCACCTTCTTCCTGCTCTTAGTCATTTTTAAAAAGAGGACAACAACAACTCGGCTGTGTCCTCTCTAGTCATATTACTCCTCTGATTCATCCTCTACTACTTCCTCATCCTCAAAAGCATCTTCCTCATTTTCAATTCTAGCGACAGTGGCAACTTCTTCACCATCACCTAACTTAATCAGGATAACACCTTGTGTATTTCGACCCGTTTCAGATATTGATTCAACCGGCATTCGAATGAGTACTCCACTTTCCGTAATAATCATTAAATCTTCTTCACCGCTTACAGCTTTAACAGCTACTACATGTCCATTTTTCTCCGTCAAGTTGCAAGTGATAATTCCTTTACCGCCACGGTTGGTAATTCGATAGTCTTCAGAGTTTGTACGTTTTCCGTAACCTTTACTTGTAACCGTTAATACTTGTAATCCATCTTCTATGATCTCCATAGATACTACTTCATCATTTTCGTCACGTAATGAAATCCCTTTTACTCCTGCAGCCGTTCTTCCCATTGGGCGGACAGCATCTTCTTCAAAGCGGATTAAATATCCTTGTTTTGTACCAATCATGATGTGTTTGTTTCCATCAGTTAAACGAACAGATATTAGTTCATCATCTTCTCTTAAGTTAATCGCTCTTAATCCACCTCGGCGAATATTCGCAAATTGAGATAAGGTAGTTCGTTTGGATATTCCTTGTCTCGTTGTAAAGAATAAGTACCAATCATCTACAAACTCCTTAACAGCGATAACTGCGTTAATCCATTCACCTTTTTCAATTTCAATCACATTTATGATTGGGATTCCTTTAGCCGTACGGCTAAATTCCGGAATTTCATATCCCTTGGTTTTATATACTTTCCCTTTATTTGTAAAGTAAAGGATTGTGTCATGGGTTGATGTAGATAATAAATGTTCGACAAAATCTTCATCATTTGTACCCATTCCTTGTACACCACGCCCACCACGTCTCTGACTACGGTAGGTAGAGGCAGGTAGACGTTTTATATATCCTTTATGGGTAAGGGTGATAACAATTTGTTCTTCCGGAATTAAATCTTCATCTTCGATGAAGTCCGTTTGTCCCACGACAATTTCTGTTTTTCTTTCATCATTAAACTTCTCTTTAATTTCAATCAATTCATCACGGATGATTTGTAATACCTTTTCATTATCAGCTAATATGGCTTTTAATTCATCTATTAATTTAACTAATTCAGCATATTCTTGCTCAATTTTTTCACGCTCTAAACCGGTTAAACGTTGTAAACGCATATCCAAGATAGCTTGGGCTTGTTTTTCTGTTAACTCAAATTGATTCATAAGCCCTTCTCGAGCAATTTCAGTCGTTTTAGAACCACGAATTAACGCAATCACTTGATCTAAGTGGTCTAACGCAATACGAAGGCCAGCCAAAATATGTGCCCGTGCCTCTGCTTTTTTTAGTTCGTATTCGGTTCTGCGGCGAATGACAATCTTTTGATGCTCTAAATAATGCTGTAAACATTGTTTTAAGTTCAATACTTTTGGCTCGCCGTCTACTAAAGCAAGCATATTAATGCCGAATGAAGTTTGTAATGCTGTTTGCTTGTACAAGTTATTTAATAATACGTTGGCATTAACATCACGGCGAAGTTCAATAACAATACGCATACCATCACGGTCGGATTCGTCACGTAAATCCGTAATGCCATCTATTTTCTTATCTCGCACTAATTCGGCAATCTTTTCGATAAGCTTCGCTTTGTTCACTTGGAATGGAATTTCCGTTACGATAATAGACGTTTTTCCATTATCTTTCTCCACGATATCTGTTTTCGCCCGGAGTGTAATAGATCCTTTTCCCGTTTCATAAGCTTTTCGAATTCCACTTCTACCTAAAATTTGACCCGCTGTAGGAAAATCAGGACCAAAAATGTAATCCTCCATCAATTCTTGAATGGTTATATCAGGATTCTTACTAATCGCTAATACACCATCAATCACTTCCCCTAACTGGTGAGGCGGGATATTGGTTGCCATCCCTACTGCAATTCCTGATGCTCCATTAACTAATAAATTAGGAAAACGGGATGGTAGAACGACTGGTTCCTTTTCGGTTCCGTCATAGTTATCAGCATAGTCAATCGTATTTTTATTGATGTCTCGTAAAATCTCCATAGAAATTTTCGACATTCTTGCTTCTGTATAACGCATGGCCGCTGCTGCATCACCATCGACAGACCCAAAGTTACCGTGTCCATCAACAAGCATATAACGGAAGTTAAAGTCTTGAGCCATTCGCACCATCGTATCGTAGACAGCAGAATCACCGTGAGGGTGATACTTACCAATTACTTCTCCAACAATACGGGCAGATTTTTTGTATGCTTTATCAGAATGCATTCCTAAATCATGCATCGCATATAATATTCTTCGATGTACTGGCTTTAATCCATCTCGTACATCTGGTAATGCACGGGCAACGATAACACTCATTGCATAATCAAGGAATGAAGTTCTCATTTCCTGACTAATATTAATTTCTTGCACTTGTGGACGTTGTTGATCCACCATTATATTTACCTCCTATTCGTGAAGGACGAGAAAACTAGACGTACGTTTTCTGTTCTATATATCTAAATTTTTAACATATCGGGCATTTTCTTGAATGAAATCTCTCCGAGGTTCTACTTTATCCCCCATTAATATTTCAAAGATTTCATCCGCTTCTATTGCATCTTCAAGACTAACTTGAAGCAATGTTCTCGTTTCAGGAGACATAGTTGTTTCCCATAACTGGGTAGGATTCATCTCCCCTAAACCTTTATAGCGTTGTAAGCTAGGCTTAGGCGTTTTTGACAGTTGAGACATACGTTCTTCCATTTCTTTATCGTTGTATGCGTAATATACTGCTTTTCCTTGTTGGATTTTATATAAAGGTGGTTGTGCAATATAAATATATCCTCTTTCAATTAGTGGACGCATATAACGATAGAAAAAGGTTAACAATAACGTTCGTATATGTGCGCCATCAACATCAGCATCAGTCATAATAACAATTTTATGATAACGGGCCTTTTCTATATCAAACTCTTCGCCGATACCTGTTCCTAGCGCCGTAATAATAGTCCTAATTTCATTATTGGATAGTATTTTATCCAATCGTGCCTTTTCAACATTAATAATTTTACCACGTAATGGTAAAATCGCCTGAAAATGACGATCACGACCTTGTTTAGCAGATCCTCCTGCCGAGTCACCCTCAACAACGTATAATTCACCAATAGAAGCATCTTTAGCAGAACAGTCTGCTAGTTTTCCTGGCAGACTGGAAACTTCCAGCGCACTTTTTCTACGGGTAAGTTCTCTTGCTTTTTTCGCAGCCATTCTTGCCCGAGAAGCCATTAATCCCTTTTCAACAATTTTCTTCGCTGTATCAGGGTTTTCGAAAAGAAACTGAGAAAACGACTCACTAAAAATAGAATCTGTTACAGTCCGAGCTTCACTATTTCCTAAATTCGTTTTCGTTTGTCCTTCAAACTGAGGATCCGGGTGCTTTATAGAGACAATAGCTGTAAGACCTTCCCGAACGTCATCTCCAGTAAGGTTTGGGTCACTTTCTTTAAACATATTATTCTTACGGGCATAATCATTAATAACACGGGTCAACGCTGTTTTAAACCCAGATTCATGAGTTCCACCTTCGTGTGTATTAATGTTATTTGCGAATGAATAAATATTACTGGCAAAACTTGCGTTATATTGTAAAGCTACCTCTATCGAAATATCATCCATCTTACCTTCTGCATAAACTGTTTCATGTAAAGGTTCACGTGTGCGATTTAAATGCTCTACATAAGATGCAATACCACCCTCGTAGAAAAACACATCTTTCTTTTGTTGACCTTCCCTTTTATCTTCTACTGTAATCGTAATCCCTTTATTTAAAAAGGCTAATTCGCGTAAACGATTGGCCAACGTATCGTAATGGTACTCTTCAGTCTCAGAGAAAATCTCAGGGTCAGGTTTAAAATGCGTTCTTGTACCCGTAATGTCTGTTTCACCTATGATTTTCAAATCTTCCTGAGGAATTCCCCGTCTATATTGTTGGTAATAAATGTTACCATCCCGGTGTACAAATACTTCTAACATTGTAGATAGAGCGTTCACGACAGAGGCACCTACGCCGTGTAGACCTCCAGATACTTTGTAACCACCACCGCCAAACTTACCACCGGCATGCAACACTGTCATAATAACTTCTACTGCTGGACGTCCCATTTTTTCATGGTTACCGACAGGAATTCCCCGTCCGTTATCCACTACAGTAATACTATTATCTTCTTCAATAATAATATCAATTTTATCACAGTAACCTGCTAACGCCTCATCAATACTGTTATCTACAATTTCCCAAACAAGATGGTGCAGTCCTTTTTCATTCGTAGAACCGATATACATCCCCGGACGTTTACGAACTGCTTCTAATCCTTCAAGGACCTGTATTTGACTTTCATCATATGCTTGTTCTGTTAATTTGTCTTCCATTGCCATTCATACTCACCTTCATTTCTAAAAGGGTAAAAAGTGATTATTCCTCATCATAATTATCGGAGTAATCCTCTAATTTATCTAACGTTATCGCAAGCTGAGATCGTTTCCTTAACGTAGAAACTGCTAAAGAACTAAAATAAACAAAATCATCTGTAATTACGATTGATTTTGCACTCTCATATAACGACTCCACTACTTTTTTTTCTTTTTTTAGATTCATAATCATCTCTTCTACGATTGTAGAAGAGCTAAATAATGCGTGATCAATGATAGCTACAACATCATCTGAGCGAATTACGTGATCCTCCCCGATATGTATAAACAACGTATCTCACCCTTCTTTGACAACTGTCCCTTTTTGGACATGAAATATTTCCGATTTACTTAATGTATCATGACGTATTCCATCCACACTTGTTGTTGAAACAAATGTTTGAACTTTTCCTTGAATCGTATCTAACAAATGGGATTGTCGATGATCATCTAATTCACTTAACACATCATCTAATAGCAATATCGGATATTCGCCTACTTCATTATAGATGAGTTCAATTTCCGCAAGTTTAAGGGACAATGCGGTAGTTCGTTGTTGTCCCTGTGATCCAAAGGTTTGCACATTTTGTCCATTAACGTAAAAGAGTAAATCATCTCGGTGTGGCCCAATTAAAGATGTCCCTCTTTCTACTTCTCTCGTTTCGATATCAGAAAAATGATCTTGATAGACTTTAACTATTTTTGACAATTCCATTTGTTCTGATACATCGCTGGTTGCATCATAACGAATATCTAATTGTTCTAACTGACGACTAATCCCGCTATGGATTGGTTCCGCCCAATTCCGTAATAATTGTAAAAATTGAAACCTACGTTTAACAATAATTGCAGCATGTTCAATTAACTGTTCTGTTAATATGCGTAACATTGTTCGGTCTTTTGTTTGTTTTCTTTGATAGTCCTTCAGTAATGCATTACGTTGCTTAAGGATTTTTTGAAATTGACCTAAATGATAAACATACGTAGGTTGAATTTGGCCTATTTCCATATCAATAAAACGCCGACGTTGCTGGGGACTACCTTTGACTAAATTCAAATCTTCTGGTGCAAACATAACAACATTTAAGAAACCGATATAGTCGCTAAGTTTCTTTTGTTCAATATGATTATATTTGGCTTTTTTCCCCTTTTGACTTAAAGTTATTTCCATTGGAAAGTGTCGATTGCGTTTAAAGACTTTCCCTTTAATTTTAGCATAGTCTTCGTCCCATTTGATTAATTCTTTATCACGGGGCGTACGATGTGATCTGGAAAAGGCTAACACATAGATAGATTCCATTAAATTCGTTTTCCCTTGTGCATTCTCCCCAATTATGACATTCACTTTATGATCAAATTGAAGGTCTAATTGATCATAATTCCGAAAATTGGCAAGCGATAACTGTTCTATATTCATATAGATCTCCTTAACGACTGAGCAACTATTGTTCTCTTGTCACTTCAAAGGTACCGATTTCTTCGATTGTTACAATATCTCCAGGCTTAAGTTTTTTTCCACGCCTGTTTTCGGGTTCATCGTTAACAAACACCTTATATTCTTGTAAAAACCATTTTGCCATACCACCTGTTTCAATAACATTGGCTAATTTTAGAAATTGGCCTAAAGGTATCGTTTCTGTAGTGATTTCAATTTGTTCTTGCATATTTTCACCCTGCTCTCCAAAGCTCTATTTATATTTTACTAAATGATGAACTATAAAGAAAGCAAGGGAATATCCCTTGCTAATTTTAGTATGTGCGGACAGGTAAAATTAATTGTAAAATTTCATCATCTTTTTCCTCTGGCTTAATGATAAACGGTCTCATAGCACCGGTAAACTGGATTTTTACCTTTTCAGAATCAATTGCTTTCAAAGCATCCATCATATATTTGGCACTGAAGGAAATTTTTAATTCCTCTCCATCAACAGAAGCTGCCGAAATAGATTCGAGTACATTTCCTACTTCAGGAGAATTACTGGATATCTCTAATTGACTATTTGCTTTTGTGACTAACTTTACTACATTATTACGGCTTTCTTTCGCTAACAAACTTGCACGATCAATTGATTGGAGTAAATCTTTAGCATCTATAAGTACATCCGTTTTACTTTGATCAGGAATTAATCGAGATGTTTCTGGATAATTGCCGTCAAGTAATCGAGACAGAAAGTATAAATGTTTCGTGCGGAACAATATTTGATTTTCTGTAACACTTATTTCAATTTTGTCTTGGGCTGATTCCAAAATTTTATTCAGTTCATTTAAGCTTTTTCCGGGAATTACAATGTTTCCGAAGGAAAGCTCGTTAAGGTGACCATTCACAGGAATTTTCTTTGATGCTAAACGGTGGCTATCTGTCGCAACAAAATGAATTTTTCCTTCCTCAAGCTTCATATTTACCCCCGTTAAAATAGGGCGTGTTTCAGAAGTAGAGACTGCAAATACAGTTTGAGAAATTAAATTTTTCAAAATATCAATCGGTAGCTCAAAACTATTTTCTGTATGTAGCTTTGGCAGTTGTGGATATTCTTCTGCATCTTGACCGTTCAAATGAAATTCTGCACTCCCAGATCGAATCGTAACGTTGAATTGATCATCAGTTTCAATTTCCACATTTTTTTCTGGAAGTTTACGAACAATTTCCGGGAAGTATTTCGCTTGTAAAACAATGCTTCCGCTTTCTAATTGTTCAATATTAATCATTCCATCCTCTTCCACAGGAATATGTGATTCAATCGAAATATCTGAATTACTTCCCGTCAATGTAATCCCTTCATGATTTGCCTCTATTTTCATTCCGGTAAGAATAGGAATTGTTGTTTTTGAAGAGATTGCCTTCATGACATTTTGTACACTTTCCATTAATAAATTTCGTTGAATGATAAATTTCATTATGAATCCTCCTAAACAGGTTCTTTTATATATTATTTTTTATAAAAATATCGTAGTAATAGTAATAGGGCCTGTGAATATGTGCATAACTAGAAAAGTAGAAGGAAAGAAAGCCTATCCACATGTGGATAGACTGTGTGTAACTATGGATGAGTTATTCACATTGTTAACATTAGTTTGCTTTAATTTTTTCCTTCAGTTCTTCGATATCTCTTTGTAATTGTTGGTCATTCGTTAACATTTTTGAAATTTTTTCATGAGCATGAATAACCGTAGTATGATCTCTTCCCCCAAATTCTTCACCTATTTTAGGAAGGGAGTAGTCTGTCATCTCTCTTGCTAAATACATTGCGATTTGTCTAGGAAATGCAATCGATTTTGTTCGTTTTTTTGATGTGAATTCTTCGAATTTTACGTTATACGTTTGTCCTACAACTTCTTGAATAACAGGAATAGTAATCGTTTTAGGCTTTGAGCTCGGTATAATGTCCTTTAAAGCGTCAGCTGCTAAAGAGGCATTAATGTCTTGATTAATTAAAGAAGAATATGCAACAACACGAATTAATGCACCTTCAAGTTCACGAATGTTGGAATCTATTTGATTTGCGATATATAGCATTACTTCATTTGGTATATCTAGAGCCTCTGCCTTTGCTTTTTTCCGCAATATCGCAATTCGTGTTTCTAAATCTGGCGGCGTAATATCCGTAATTAATCCCCATTCAAACCGTGACCTAAGTCGATCTTCTAATGTAGGTATCTCTTTTGGAGGACGATCACTGGAGATTACGATTTGTTTATTTTCTTCGTGTAACGTATTGAACGTATGGAAAAATTCCTCTTGTGTTTGTTCTTTTCCAGCCAAAAATTGAATATCATCTATTAATAGCACGTCTACATTACGGTACTTATTGCGAAAGTTAATGGCTTTGTTGTCACGGATAGAATTAATGAATTCATTTGTAAATTTCTCTGATGATAAGTAAACAACCTTTGCTGACGGATTATGTTCAAGAACATAGTGCCCAATAGCGTGCATTAGGTGCGTTTTGCCTAAACCAACACCACCATATATGAACAGAGGGTTGTAAGCTTTTGCAGGTGCTTCAGCGACAGCTAAAGAAGCTGCATGAGCAAAGCGATTCCCCGAACCAATAACAAATGTATCAAATGTATACTTCGCATTTAACATACTTTTTGGAGAATCTCCATTATCAGCTGGAATATTTGGTGTTGGGTGAACAGGATTTTTCGGTTTTTGCTCTTGATCTTTATCATCAGGGATAATAAATCTCGGTTTTAGTTCTGATCCAGTTACTTCAAGTAACGTTTCGGAAATTAATGTTGAATAGCTGTTTTCTAACCAGTCTCGGGCAAATTCATTCGGTGCTGCAATAATAATCGTTTGATTCTCTAAGCCCTTAGCCTTTGTTGATTTTAACCAAGTATCAAAACTAGGTTTACTAATTTTAGTCTCGATGCTTTTGAGCGTCTCAGACCATAATTCGTGTATGTTCTCCATTGATTCACCCCTTCCTACAACGGAAAAACATCCAAATGTACTTGTTCGTGCATTGTGGATAACTAATCCCCTGTGTTATGATTGAATCTGTCATTTATCGACATTTTCCACAACAATGTGAATACATTGAATCACATATGTGTGAATAAATGTCCACATAATATCCACACTCTGTGGATAAACACCTTTTAGTCAATCACTTTTTTCTCGTTAAAACACAAATATAATATCAGATAAACCCTACTGTTGCAATCATTTACTGTTAGTTATCCACAAATTCTATCTGTTGTGTATATTTTTTATCCACAACACTATATTTTGTGTATGACTTGTCGATAAATGTTGTGGACAGTCATAATGTGAAAAATAAGTAAATAACATCGGCTGTGGATAACGTGAATGTGCTTTGGTTTTAGATGGTAGGTTGACATCTGAGTGTTTTATTTCGTATAATGATTAGGACTGTCTTTTCAAACACAAAGGCTAACTTTCCTCAGGAGGTGTCAATAGATGAAACGCACATTTCAACCAAATAACCGTAAACGTAAAAAGGTCCATGGTTTTCGTTCTCGTATGAGTGATAAAAATGGTCGTAAAGTTTTAGCTCGTCGTCGTCGTAAAGGAAGAAAAGTATTATCTGCATAGACCACTGAAAAGATGTCAGTGGTCTTTTTTCTAGTTAAATACTTGAAATGGATGGCTTCATTAAAATGGAGTTGGTAATGATGAGAAAAAAATACAGAATAAAAAAGAATGAAGAATTCCAAAAAATATTAAATAAAGGAAGATCTTTTGCTAACCGTCAATTTGTTCTATATTATCTCGAGAAAAAAGGGCAGAGTCACTTTCGGATTGGATTATCTGTAGGAAAACGTATAGGTAATGCAGTGAAACGAAATGAAATTAAACGTTATATTAGACAAGCCTTTCAAGAGCTGGAACAAGAAATAAAGCATGAATATGATTTCATAGTGATTGCTCGACAACCAGCAAAAGATCTTAATTTTTTTGAAGTGAAAAAAAGTGTAAGTCACGTATTGTATAAATCAAATTTGTTGGAGAAACAGAAGTAAACGTTTTGGTTTCTACCGTACTTGTACTATTTTATATAGATACTTTATTGGTAATAATGGTAAAATACTCTTAGGTTTACATAAGGTATGTTTTTGTGAGGAGGAAAAAGAAATTGCGCAAAAAAACACTACTATTCGCAGCCTTACTAGGAATGCTTGCACTTCTAACAGGTTGTATGGAGATTAACGAACCCATAACTTCGGAAAGTGAAGGGTTTTGGAACGAATACTTTGTTTATCCTTTAGCTTTACTTATAGAATTTGTAGCTGATTTTTTTTATAACAGCTATGGTTTAGGAATTATTTTAGTTACCATTCTTATTCGTTTAGTTCTGTTACCGTTAAACGTAAAACAACTAAAGTCTTCAAAAGCTATGCAAGATATTCAACCTGAATTAAAAGAGTTAAAAGAGAAATATAGTTCCAAAGATCAAAAGACGCAACAAAAACTGCAGCAAGAAACGATGCAGCTTTTCCAAAAACATGGGGTCAATCCGATGGCAGGTTGTTTACCAATACTTGTTCAAATGCCAATTTTAATTGCCTTTTATCATGCAATTTATCGACATGAAGAAATTAAACATCATGCATTCCTATGGTTTGAATTAGGTTCACCAGATTTTGTTTTACCTGTAATCGCTGCCTTAACAACATATTTCCAACAAAAACTTATGATGGCAGGTAATACAGCAGCTGCAGAAAACCCACAAATGAAAATGATGCTTTACTTAATGCCGATTATGATTGGTTCATTTGCTTTCTTCTTCCCGGCAGCACTTGCATTATACTGGGTAATCGGTAACTTATTTATGATTGTTCAAACTTATTTCATCCGACGTAAAGACATACAAAACGGCAAGTAGGGGGAAATAAAAGTGAGAGAAGTAACGGCTACCGGTTCATCGGTGGAAGAAGCAACTCGTTCAGGTTTAGAGAAACTTGGCGCATCTAGAGATGCTGTAAATGTAGACGTAATTGATGAAGGTAAAAAAGGTCTCTTAGGAATATTTGGCTCTAAACCAGCGATTGTTAAAGTACGCTTGTCCCAAGATAAAGTGAAAGAGGGAGAAGAATTTATCCGTCAAGTAGCTGAGCAGATGGGTGTATCAGTAGATATAACTACAGAGAGAAACGGAAAAGAAATAGGATATAAACTTTCTGGAAAAGATATTGCTGTCTTAATTGGTAAGCGTGGACAAACATTAAACTCATTACAATATTTAGTACAGCTTGTTGTGAATCGGGATAATACGCAATACTATACAGTGTTGTTAGACGCTGAAGGTTACCGGGAAAGACGGAAGGAAACATTACAGCAACTGGCGAACCGGCTGGCCGATAAGGCAATTCGGACAATGAAAGAAGTACATCTAGAGCCGATGCCTTCCTACGAACGAAAAATCATCCATACTGCGTTGCATGATCATCCTAAAGTTCAAACATACTCAGATGGCGTAGATCCTCGACGTAAAGTGATTATAAAACCAGAAAACAACTAGTAATTTATGACACCTCCAAAAATCGATTCCGATTTGGAGGTGTTGTTTCATGTTGAGGGGTTCTAATGTATGGTGACCAGGGAATTGTCACAAAATAGGAAAATAATGATTTTATGATTACGGATTAAGTTGGTCTTCATAACAATATTATGCTATTCTCATAAATTAGAAATAGTTTAATTTACAATAAAAATCCTCTATAGGAGGTTTGACAGTGGATACAGATACAATTACTGCTATATCAACTCCATTAGGCGAGGGAGCTATCGCAATTGTGCGTCTAAGTGGAGAAGAGGCAATCCCGATTACAAATAAAATATTTAGAGGTAAAAATTTATCTACGGTGCCGTCACATACAATGCACTATGGAAAACTAGTTGATCCTACAACAGATGCAATTGTTGAAGAAGTAATGGTTACTGTTATGAAAGGACCGAAGACATTTACAAGAGAAGATGTTGTAGAAATTAATTGTCACGGAGGTTTAGTATCAGTCAATCGTGTATTAGAGCTGGTACTTGCGCATAATGCAAGGCTAGCTGAACCAGGGGAGTTTACGAAACGTGCTTTCTTAAACGGTCGAATAGATTTGTCTCAAGCCGAAGCTGTTATGGATTTGATTCGCGCAAAGACCGATCGGGCAATGAATGTAGCGTTAAAGCAAATGGACGGTCGATTGTCAAAACTGATCCAATCTTTAAGGCAAAAACTATTAGAAACATTAGCACACGTAGAAGTGAATATTGACTATCCTGAATATGATGATGTTGAGGAAATGACACATGAGATTATGCGTGAAAAAGCAACAGAAGTAATGGAAGAAATTGAACAGCTACTCATTACAGCAAAACAAGGGAAAATATTAAGAGAAGGTATTGGCACAGCGATTATAGGACGTCCTAACGTTGGAAAATCATCATTGTTAAATGCACTTGCACAGGAAAATAAAGCAATTGTTACTGATGTACCAGGTACAACAAGGGATGTTATTGAAGAGTATGTGAATGTGCGTGGAATTCCATTACGATTAGTCGATACAGCAGGGATTCGTGAAACAGAGGATATTGTTGAAAAAATTGGGGTAGAACGATCGCGGCAAGTTCTGAAAGAAGCGGATTTAATTTTACTCGTATTAAATTACGGGGAACAATTAACTGTAGAGGATAAGAATTTATTTGAAGCAGCGAAGGACATGGATTATATTGTCATCATTAACAAGACAGATTTAGAGAAAAAGATTAATTTAGAACAAGTAAAAGAATGGGCAGGAGATCACCCGATTGTTATGACTTCTTTATTAGAAGAAAAGGGGGTAGATGAATTAGAACAGTCAATTGCTACGACCTTCTTTGAAGGTGAACTAGATGCTGCAGATTTAACGTATGTGTCAAATGTACGTCATATTCAATTGCTTAAACAGGCAAAACAAGCATTACAAGATGCTATGACAGGATTAGAAAGTGGAGTTCCAATAGATGTAGTTCAAATAGATGTAACGCGAACGTGGGAAATTCTAGGGGAAATTATAGGTGATACAGTTCACGAGAGTTTAATTGACCAACTGTTTTCGCAGTTTTGTTTAGGGAAATAAGTTTGAAGATAAGGAGAGACATCCATATGTATGATGCAGGGCATTATGATGTAATTGTGATTGGTGCTGGGCATGCTGGTGTTGAAGCAGGTCTTGCCGCTGCCAAGCGTGGTGCCAAGACACTCATGTTAACATTGAATTTAGATTTAGTGGCATTCATGCCATGTAATCCATCAGTAGGAGGACCAGCTAAAGGAGTTGTTGTAAGAGAAATTGACGCTCTTGGCGGTCAAATGGGGAAAACAATTGATAAGACCCATATTCAAATGCGTTTATTAAATACGAGTAAAGGACCAGCAGTTCGTGCGCTACGTGCACAAGCTGACAAAGTCCTTTATCAAGCCGAAATGAAAAGAGTGTTAGAGAATCAACAAAATTTAACTCTACGCCAAGGTATGGTAGAAAAGTTAGTTGTTGAAGATGGTGCTTGTAAAGGTGTAGTAACGGAAACAAAGGCTGTTTATTACGCTAAAACAGTAATTATTACAACTGGTACCTTTATGCGTGGGAAAGTATTGATTGGAGATTTGGCATATGAAAGTGGTCCAAACAACCAAAGGTCTTCAACAGCATTATCAGAACATCTAGAAGAACTCGGGTTCGATTTGGTCCGATTTAAAACAGGTACACCACCTAGAGTCAATAGTCACACTATAGATTATTCAAAAACTGAAATTCAGCCTGGGGACGATATACCGAGGGCATTTTCCTATGAAACGACTGAATATATTACCGATCAATTGCCTTGCTGGTTAACGTATACAGGAGAGTTTACACATAAAATTATTGATGAAAACTTAGGACGGTCTGCAATGTATTCTGGTGCAGTTAAAGGGACAGGACCCCGTTATTGTCCATCCATTGAAGATAAGGTCGTACGTTTCAATGATAAACCAAGACATCAAATTTTTCTTGAACCAGAGGGTCGTAATACAGAAGAAGTTTATGTACAAGGTTTATCAACATCTTTACCTGAAGATGTACAAAAGAAAATGTTAGAGACAATTCCTGGTTTGGAAAAAGCAGAAATTATGAGAGCTGGTTATGCAATTGAGTACGATGCTGTCGTTCCAACCCAATTATGGCCTACATTGGAAACGAAAAAAATAGAGGGATTATTTACTGCCGGTCAAATTAATGGTACATCCGGTTATGAGGAAGCGGCAGGACAAGGACTGATGGCAGGAGTAAATGCTGCGGCTAAGGCACTAGATAAGGAGCCGCTTATCCTTGATCGTTCCCAAGCCTATATCGGAGTTATGATTGATGACCTAGTGACAAAAGGAACGAACGAGCCGTATCGATTACTTACCTCACGTGCAGAGTATCGTTTACTGCTACGTCACGATAATGCAGATTTGCGTTTAACAGACATAGGTTATCAATATGGGTTGATTTCAGGAGACCGCTATGGGAAATTTCAAGAAAAGAAACAAGAGATAGCGAAAGAAAAGAAGCGTTTACAAGGAATCATCGTAAAGCCAACTGAAGAGGTTCAAAAGGTATTTGAAGATGCAGGGGCCCAACCGTTAAAAGAGGCCGTTCGTGCTGCGGATTTGTTGAAAAGACCTGAAATCACTTATGATCTTATTAAGTCCTTGTATCCTTTAGAGAAACCGTTATCCACTGACGTTGAAGAACAAGTTGAAATTCAGATTAAATATGAAGGATATATCGAAAAGTCAAAACAGCAAGTAGACCGAATGAAAAAGATGGAAGAAAAGCATATTCCTTCTGATATTGATTACGATGCCATTCAAGGATTAGCGACTGAGGCAAGAGAGAAGCTAAAATCTGTACGACCACTTTCGGTTGGCCAGGCATCAAGAATATCTGGTGTTAATCCTTCTGATGTGTCAATCCTACTTGTATATATCGAACAAGGGAAGATTGCCAAAGTAACCAATGACTAAAGGAGTATGGAAATGAATAAGCAAACATTTCAAAACTTATTACAAGAGCAGGGGATTACATTATCTGAAAAGCAGCTTAACCAATATGATAAGTACTATAAATTGTTGGTTGAATGGAACGAAAAAATGAATTTAACGGCAATAACGGAAGAAGAAGACGTGTACACTAAGCACTTCTATGATTCCTTAACACCGGCATTTTACTTTCCGTTTCAAGGTAACTTGAAAGTTTGCGATATAGGAGCGGGGGCAGGATTCCCTTCCATTCCGCTTAAAATTGCTTTTCCAGACATCCACGTCACCATTGTTGATTCATTAAAAAAACGAATAACGTTTTTAGATACGTTAAAAGATGAGTTAGAGCTTGATAATGTTACTTTTTATCATAATCGAGCGGAAATTTTCGGGCAAAATATACAGTTTAGAGAGCAATATGATGTCGTAATGGCTCGAGCGGTGGCGAAAATGTCAGTTTTAACTGAGTTTTGCTTGCCTTTAGTAAAAGTAGGTGGACACATGATAGCAATGAAAGGGTCCCAATTTCACGAGGAGAAAAAAGGAGCGGATAAAGCTGTTCAACTATTAGGTGGGAAATGGGACGAAGTTCACACCTTAACATTACCGGAAGAGGATAGTGAAAGAAACATCGCAATCATATCGAAAGTTAAACAAACGCCGAAAAAATATCCCCGGAAACCAGGAACGCCTATAAAAAAACCGATTTCGTAAAGAAATCGGTTTTTTTCTGTCTCTTATTTTAAAATATGATAGAATATGAAAGAAAGCTTCTCTATACGGCGCAAACGAAAAAACGTAGCGCTTTTATTAAAATCCAATGTTTCACGTGAAACATTGCAGGGATTTACACAGAACATCTCGAAATATGTTTACTAGAAGTGATAAGAAAAGGTGGTGTTGTTTATATGCACCCTATGAACCGGTTTTTTGGCTTGGGGGAAAAGCAAAAATCAAATCAACAAAGTGCTTCGCAGGAGGACGTCGTTCACATTTCAGTCCTCGATATTCAACCTAATCGGTACCAACCGCGAACTATTTTTCATGATGATAAAATAACAGAACTCGCTCAAACAATAAGAACACACGGTATCATTCAACCAATTGTTGTACGGAAAATAGAAGAACATCAAGGAAAATATGAAATTATTGCAGGGGAAAGAAGATGGCGTGCAGTTCAGTTCCTTGAATGGGAGCAAATTCCCGCTATTATTAAAGATATGACAGATACAGAAACTGCATCTGTTGCTTTAATTGAGAATTTACATAGGGAAGAGCTAACGGTTGTAGAGGAAGCAACAGCTTATGCACAATTACTGGAATTGCACGGTTTAACACAAGAAGCATTAGCACAAAGATTAGGAAAGAGTCAATCTACGATAGCTAACAAACTACGCTTATTAAAACTTCCATTCCCTGTCCAAGAAGCATTGTTAAACAAAAAGATAACAGAAAGACACGCTAGAGCAATGATTCGTTTAAAAGACGAAGATAAGCAATTAGCTATTTTAAAAGAAATCATAGAAAAAGATTTGAACGTAAGCCAAACTGAGGATCGAATCAAATCAATAGAAGAGCCGAAAGAGCAACCTAAACGAAAACCGAAATTAAAGGGCATTAGTCGTGATGTGAGAATTGCGATGAACACAATCCGTCAATCATTGAACATGGTCTCAGACTCCGGTATTTCAATTGAGACGGATGAAGAAGATTATGATGAATACTATCAAGTAACAATTAAAATTCCAAAGAAAAAATCGTGATGTTTCCTTTATAAAAATGGTTATGACGACTATGGGGATTTTTCAATGAAAATCTCCTATTTTTTATCAAAAATCATGTTAAAATAAAGGAGACAA
Source organism: Salirhabdus salicampi (assembly GCF_024259515.1). Lineage (NCBI taxonomy): Bacteria > Bacillati > Bacillota > Bacilli > Caryophanales > Bacillaceae > Salirhabdus > Salirhabdus salicampi. Next base: position 46,807 of record NZ_JANBWE010000003.1, read on the forward strand.
CATGATATAAATTGAGGCAGGTGACACCATGGGCAAAGTCATTGCCATAGCAAACCAAAAAGGCGGCGTTGGAAAGACAACGACAGCCGTAAATTTAAGTGCATCATTAGCACAATTAGGGTCAAAAGTTTTAGTTGTTGATGTCGATCCCCAAGGTAATGCAACAAGTGGGGTAGGCATTGAAAAGGCTGATGTAGATCAATGTGTTTATAACGTTCTAGTAGAAGATTTGCCAGCTGAGAATGTATGTGTAAACACAACTGTGGAAAATTTGCATGCAGTTCCAGCAACAATCCAATTGGCTGGAGCTGAAATCGAACTTGTTCCAACCATTTCTCGTGAAGTAAGGTTACAGAAGGCGTTGAAACAAATTCGTGAAGAGTATGATTATATTATAATTGATTGTCCTCCATCCTTAGGGCTATTAACGATAAACGCACTTACCGCTGCTGACTCAGTGCTTATACCTGTACAATGTGAATACTACGCATTGGAAGGATTAAGTCAGTTATTGAATACAGTTCGACTAGTTCAAAAACATCTAAATAAATCGTTAATGATTGAAGGAGTTTTATTAACGATGTTAGATGCTCGTACGAACCTTGGAATACAAGTTATAGACGAAGTGAAAAAATACTTTCAAGATAAAGTCTTCCAATCTATTATTCCTCGTAATATTCGTCTTGGCGAAGCACCGAGTTATGGTCAACCAATAACGAGCTATGATTCCCGATCACGCGGTGCTGAGGTTTATCTTGAATTAGCGAAGGAAGTGATGGCAAATGGCCAGAGGGTTGGGTAAAGGGATTAATGCTTTTTTTCCGGAAGTTGTGAAAGAGGACGAATCAGTTCGCGATATACCGATAAAAGAATGTCGTCCAAATCCATATCAACCTCGTAAGACGTTTGAAGCAGAAGCCATCGAAGAACTAAAGGAATCTATTATCCAACATGGAATTTTACAACCTATTATCCTTAGAAGCAGTATCAAAGGATATGAAATTGTTGTAGGGGAAAGAAGATTTCGTGCTGCGAAGGAAGCGGGCCTTGAACATATCCCAGCAGTTGTTCGAGATTTAACTGACGAAAAAATGATGGAGTTAGCGTTGTTGGAAAACTTGCAACGTGAAGATTTGACTCCGGTAGAGGAAGCTCAAGCATATGACCGACTTTTAAACGAATTAGGAGTTACCCAAGAAGAATTAGCAAAACGCTTAGGTAAAAGTCGCCCACATATTGCTAACCTTGTTCGTTTATTATCATTGCCAGAACCTGTACAAGCTTATATAAATAATCGTGAATTATCGATGGGGCATGGGCGTGCCTTACTTGGTTTGAAAGATAAGGATAGAGTGATGTTTGTCGTTGATAAAATTCGCCAAGAAGAATTAAACGTAAGACAAGTAGAGCAACTGATCCAGGAAATCAATGATAAAAAACCACAACCGAAAAAGAAAAAAGAACAAAAAGATGTCTTTATAAAAGCTAGAGAAGAAGACTTGCGGGAGCGGTTTGGTACGAATGTTTTAATCCATAAAGGGAAACGAAAAGGGAAAATTGAAATCGAATTCTTTAATGAAGATGATTTAGATCGAATACTTCACCTTTTGAAAGGAACATCTTAACAGGCGTGCTTATTCCAATAAGCACGTTTTTCTTTACGAAATTCATAAATTAATGTTTCACGTGAAACAAACTAACATATATGGAGTTGTGAATATGGTACTAACAGGAGCAATTGTAAACGGAATTGGTATATTAGTCGGTACGTTATTGGGGTTGTTTTTAACAAAAATACCAGAACGTATAAAAGAAACAGTTATGAGTGGAATTGGTTTAACAGTAATGCTTATTGGACTTAGTATGGCTTTTGCCTCAGACCGTATTATCGTAATTTTACTTAGTCTATTAACCGGTGCAATCATTGGAGAATGGTTGAGGCTAGAGGATAAACTTAATGCTTTTGGAAAATGGATCGAAGAGAAGATTCAAAAACCGAATGAGACATCTACTATAGCGCAAGGATTTGTAACAGCATCACTTATTTTTGTTATCGGGGCTATGGCTGTCATTGGGGCTTTAGATAGTGGGCTGCGGAACGACCATGAAATATTAATTACAAAAGCGATGATTGATGGTTTTGTTGCTCTTGTTTTGACCACAACCCTCGGAATTGGCGTTATATTCTCTATCATACCAGTTGTTCTGTATGAAGGGTTTATAGCTTTGTTTGCTACGCAAATCGAAAAGTTACTTCCAGAGCCCTTCTTAGGTTATTTTATTGACGACATGACTGCTACAGGCGGACTACTCATATTAGCAATAGGTTTAAATTTGTTAAATATTACAAAAATCCGTATTGCAAATCTACTACCTAGCATTTTAACGGTGGGTTTTATTTTATATCTCTATCATCAATTTTTCCCATTTTAATATAGAAAAGAGAATTGGGCTAGTTTACCCAATTCTCTTTTTGTTTTCTATCACGGTTCATGTACTGATCAAACCATTTAATACTACGTGCGATTTGTTTAGCCATTTCCATGACGACAGATAAGCGGGTGTTTTGTAAAACAAAGTATTCCATGTATCCATGTACATTAACGACACCACTTATATATACATCTCCTACATTGGGGAGATTTTTTTGTACAGCTGCTCCGGGCTGTATTGAGCCTACACCACATATTAATGTTCCAATAGAAGATGCCCTTCCTAAACAAGCATCAATTGCAATTATGTATGGGTTATGATGTCTTTTAGAGATCGCTTCAATTTGCTGCTCTAAATTTTTTGCATGAATAGGTAGATGTAGCGTTCCATAAACCGTTACTGATTTTAATTCGAATTCCTTTAAAAAGGTACCTACTAAAGGTCCTAAAGAATCCCCGGTTGATCGATCGGTTCCAATACATATAACAACGACTTCCGAGTGCTCCTTAGGAACAAGTTGAAAAAGGGTTTTACCTAATTTTAATGGAGTCGTAGATTCTAAATAGGAAAACCTTTGTTCCTTCTTTTTTAAAAAAAGGATGTCTTTTAGACTCATAGCTCTTCCTCCACAAACATAATGGTATAAGTATACGGATTAATTACAGTTCCTATACCTCTGTTGTAAAGATTATTGAACGATTGTTCAGAAAGTGGTGGAGACGTCATGATTAAATCTGGAATGAAGTGGATGTTCCTTATAATTGGGACAACTATTGGTGCAGGATATGCTTCTGGAAGGGAAATATGGCAATTTTTTGGCCACGGCAGTGGACTAGCTATAATCTTGTTTACCGTTATGTTTGCGATATGTTGTTACGTCATATTATCCATCAGCTATGAACAAAGGTCCTCTCACTACTTGCCTGTATTAAGGTTAATTGTAGGCAAACATTTAACATCTCTTTATGATAAACTTATTTTGTTTTATTTATTTACAACCACTGTCGTAATGATGGCGGGCAGTGGAGCTACGTGGCAAGCCTTTCACTTTCCTTATTGGTGGGGAATAGGGGCCCTATGTATTCCTCTCGTTATTGCGTTTGTATGGGACATTAAAGGGATTTTATCCATGAATAATTTATTATTGCCTCTTTTAATAGGTGGACTATTTTATGTGCTCTATATATTTCATGCGGAACAACATTTATCGCTTTCTGCTCAGTGGGTTGAACAACACAATTGGTCATCTGCCTTTCCATTCACAGCTTTAAATATATTACCGTTAATTGCCGTATTAGGTGCTGTTGGAAAACATGTGAAAGTGAAAGGTGAGATTTGGATTGCAAGTGTAGGTAGTGGGCTTGTGTTAGGAGTGATAACGTACATTTATAATAATAGTTTAATCTACTTAGCAGAGGAAATTCTTTTATATGAAATCCCTTTATTCGCTATCTTAAAACACTATCCCTATCAGTTTTTCTTATTTATTAGTGCTTTATTATGGCTAGCACTTTTCACAACCGCATTATCAGGGGTGTTTGGTTTTATCAGCCGGTTAAAAGGTAAAATGAAATTACCTTTATGGTTACTAGCTTTGGTCACGATTTCATTAATGATTCCATTTACAAGTTTTGGCTTTGCCACTTTAATTAAGTATTTATATCCTCTCTATGGAATATTAAATTTATATATTTTGTCAGCAATTTTATTATATCCCGTCGCAAACCGGTACAAAATTGAATAAAAGGTTGCTAAAATAGAAATTGAACATACATTACTAAAATTAAGCTGGAACCAATAAATGAAATGAAATAAATAGAGGAGGGGATAAAGTGCAAAAGGAGCAATCATTCGGTTTACATGATGTAGTAGAAATGAAAAAACAACATCCATGTGGTACAAATCGATGGAAAATTATTCGTATGGGAATGGATATACGGGTGAAATGTGAAGGATGTCAACATAGCGTACTTATTCCAAGAAAACAATTTGAAAAAAAAGTAAAAAAGATACTTGTAAAACATGAAGGTGAGTGAGTAAATAACTCTTGTTCCACGTGAAACAAAAAGAACAACAGTATATTTCATGGAAAAATGTAAACTTTCATAAGAAATAAAGTGAAAAAACAAGGGGATATGTTCCTTGTTTTTCTTTGTCTCTAGCTTGTATTTTTTTTGGGTACTCTCTATAATTGGTATGACCGAAGAGGGAAAAGGGACGGAATAAGGAGTGGAATAAATGTCATTAACAGCAGGAATTGTAGGACTACCTAACGTAGGGAAATCTACATTATTTAACGCGATTACACAAGCCGGAGCAGAAGCGGCCAATTACCCGTTCGCGACAATTGATCCGAATGTAGGTATTGTAGAAGTACCTGATGAACGATTAACAGCCTTGACTGAATTAGTAAAACCGAAAAAAACAGTGCCAACTACATTTGAGTTTACCGATATTGCAGGAATTGTAAAAGGAGCAAGTAAAGGAGAAGGGTTAGGGAACCAATTTTTATCCCACATCCGCCAAGTAGATGCGATATGTCAAGTAGTGCGTTGTTTTCATGATGAAAATATTACACACGTAGCTGGTCAAGTTGACCCAATTGATGATATTGAAACAATAAACTTAGAATTAATATTGGCTGACCTTGAAACAGTTACAAAACGTATTAGTCGTGTCGAAAAGTTAGCAAAACAAAAAGATAAGGAAGCGTTAACTGAATACGAAGTACTAGTGAGACTAAAGGAAGCGTTTGAATCTGAAAAACCAGCACGCGCCCTGGAGTACACCGAACAGGAAGAGAAACTTGTTAAACAACTGCATCTATTAACATCAAAGCCAATACTATATGTAGCAAATGTTGGAGAAGATGAAATACAAGATCCACAAAGCAATCCAAATGTACAAGCAGTCCAAGAGTACGCAAGCAACGAAGGCGCAAAGGTTATTGTAGTTTGTGCTAAGATTGAATCCGAAATTGCCGAACTTGACGGCGAAGAAAAAGAAATGTTTTTAGAAGATCTCGAGATTGAGGAGTCAGGATTAGACCAGTTAATTCGTGCTTCATACTATATGTTAGGTTTAGCTACCTTTTTCACTGCAGGAGAACAAGAGGTCAGAGCATGGACATTTAAAAAAGGAATGAAAGCTCCTCAGGCTGCTGGCATTATTCATAGTGACTTTGAACGTGGTTTTATTAGAGCTGAAACCGTATCTTATAGTGACTTAATGGAAGCAGGCTCCATGGCTGTAGCGCGAGAAAAGGGAAAAGTCCGTCTTGAAGGAAAAGATTACGTGGTGAAAGATGGAGATGTTATTCATTTCCGTTTTAACGTATAAGAAGGTTACTATTGTAACTTAAGGACTACTTTGCTATAATATACAATTGTGAGTAAATACGTGAGTATTACTCCTTGCTCCTAACGGAGCCGCTAAGACCAAAAGGAGGTGAAGACGGATGAAAAAGTACGAAATTATGTATATCATCCGCCCGGATTTAGAAACGGAAGCACAGAAAGCGGTAGTTGAACGTTTTAGCAACGTGCTTACAAATAACGGTGCGGAAATTACAGAAGTTAACGAACTTGGTAAGCGTAGACTTGCATACGAAATCAACGATTTCCGCGAAGGTTACTACGTACTAATCAACTTTAATGGTAACGCAGAAGCTATTAATGAATTTGATCGCCAAGCTAAGTTTTCTGACGATGTAATTCGCCATTTAGCTGTACGTGAAGATGATCAATAAGGAGTGTTTCTAATGTTGAATCGTGTCGTTTTGGTAGGAAGACTGACAAAGGACCCGGATTTGCGCTATACACCTAACGGAGTAGCTGTTGCAAATTTTACGGTTGCTGTTAACAGACCATTTTCTAACCAGCAAGGAAATCGAGAAGCTGACTTTATCAACTGTGTAGTATGGAGAAGAGCAGCTGAAAATCTAGCCAATTTTATGAAAAAAGGAAGTTTAATTGGTGTAGATGGTCGGATTCAAACGAGGAGCTTTGAAGGTCAAGAAGGCCGAAGAGTTTTTGTAACGGAAGTGGTCGCTGATACTATTCAGTTCCTAGAGTCGAAAGGCTCACCTCAAGGCGGCTCAGGTTCAACGGGAAATTCTTCTAATTACGATACTGGAAATAATAACAATCGTGATGATGATCCGTTTGCCAATAATGGTGAACCGATCGATATCTCAGATGATGACTTACCATTCTAATATCAATTAAGAAGGAGGGAAGAACATGGCTCGTCGCGGACGCAAACGTAAAAAGGTGTGTTTCTTCACAGTAAACAAGATTACGCACATCGATTATAAAGATGTAGATTTGTTGAAAAAATTTATTTCTGAGCGAGGAAAAATTCTTCCACGCCGTGTAACAGGTACTTCAGCGAAGTATCAACGTAAATTGACAAAAGCGATTAAGCGCGCTCGTCAAATGGCACTATTGCCATACGTGAGTGAATAATTTTTTGGATAGACGCAGTTAAGGGACAACTTTAACTGCGTTTTTTTATGAGGAATGAAATGAGAAGGTATAGGAACTAATTCCTATACCTTTTTTTTAGCTAAAAATAGTTTTTTACGCAAAATTTAGAATACTTTACCATCTAGGAATATATGAATGAATTATAGGAAGTCCGAGGGAGGTGTTGAAAGGAGTAAAATATATTTGTTTCGTTTGTAAGCGTTTTCGTTAAAACATTAAGGAGGTGTTAAAAAGAATGGTAAAAAATGAGCAGAACATTTCTGAAAAACAAAGAGAATATTGGAAGAAAAATATTCGCTTAATCATTACTTTGTTAATTATTTGGGCTTCTGTATCATTGTTTGGTGCCATTATAATGGCCAATCCGTTTAGCAATATACCATTCTTTGGCGTTCCATTCTCTTTTTGGCTTGCACAGCAGGGGTCTATCATCGTATTTGTGTGCCTGATCTTCTTTTATGCCATTAAAATGGATCGATTAGATGAACAGTATGATGTAAAAGAGGTTATTTTGACAGAAAAGGATAAAAAGGGGGATGAGTCATGACGGTTGAACATATAACACTCACCCTGGTATTACTCACTTTCGCCATCTACATATACATCGGTTGGTGGTCGAAGGTAAAGGATACGAGCAACTTTTTCGTTGCAGGTAAAGAAATCCCTGCAGTGGCTAATGGTGCAGCAATTGCTGCAGACTGGATGTCAGCTGCATCCTTCATTTCCATGGCGGGGTTAATATCGTTCTTAGGTTATGATGGTACGATATATTTAATGGGATGGACAGGCGGTTACGTATTACTCGCTCTATTATTGGCCCCTTATTTACGTAAATTTGGCCGTTATACAGTGCCAGACTTCATTGGTGACCGTTATTATTCAAATGGTGCTAGGGCGGTAGCAGCAATTGCTACATTGTTTATCTCTTTGACATATGTTGCAGGACAAATGCGAGGGGTAGGAATTGTCTTTAGTCGTTATCTACAAGTAGAAATTACCATTGGTGTATTAATTGGTATGACGATTGTAGCATTTTTCGCCGTTTTGGGTGGTATGAAAGGAATTACGTGGACACAGGTAGTTCAGTACTTTGTACTAATTATCGCCTTCATAATACCAGCAGTAGCTATCTCATTAAAACTTACTGGTATTCCTGTTCCGCAATTAGGATTAACCTTCTCAAGTCTAGCAAAAGACTTAAGTCATCTTCAAATTGAGTTAGGAATGAATGAGTATTTAGCTCCATTTCAAAATCTATCAGCTTTAAACGTCTTTGCGGTAACTCTGGCATTAATGATTGGTACTGCAGGTCTTCCTCACGTTATTATTCGCTTCTACACAGTTAAAGATGTACGTTCTGCACGTTGGTCAGCTGGATGGGCGATCATCTTCATTGCATTACTGTATACAACAGCTCCTGCTATCGGTGTCTTCGCAAAATACAATTTAATTAATAGCTTTAACAACGAACCTGTTGAGGAAGTGCGGGACATTAGCTGGGTAAGTAAATGGGAAGAAACCGGCTTACTCCAACTTGATGATAAGAACGGTGACGGTTTGTTGACCTTCTCTGGAGATGATACAAACGAAGTTATTATTGATCGTGATATTATCGTTCTTTCAACACCTGAAGTTGCAGAGTTGTCACCATTTATTATTGCACTGGTAGCCGCCGGAGGGCTAGCAGCCGCACTATCAACCGCCTCAGGCCTATTATTAGCGATGTCTAGTGCAGTGTCTCACGATTTATATTATCGAATAATTAAACCAACTGCCTCAGAGAAACAACGTTTAGCCTTTGGAAGATGGATGATTTTCCTAGCCGTTATCGTTGCGGGTTACTTCGGTATGAATCCACCAGGCTTCGTTGGAGAGGTTGTGGCCTTTGCATTCGGAATTGCAGCAGCAAGCTTGTTCCCGGCTATTTTCCTTGGTATCTTTGATAAACGGATGAACCGTGAGGGTGCAATCTGGGGTATTCTCTCTGGCCTATCCTTTACGGTAATGATGATATTACTAATGCGTTCTTCACAAATATTTGGAACAGAAACACAAGTTATGGAGTCATTCCTCGGCATAAATGCACAAGGTATTGGGGCTGTTGGAGCGGTTATAAACTTTGCTGTCTCCTTTATCGTATCTCGATCTACTAAAGCTCCACCAGAAGAAATTTCTCAAATGGTAGAAGAGATTCGAGTTCCAAAAGTATCAGAAGAAAAATCAGAATAAAAGGGAAAAGGGGCCTCCATATGGAGGTTCCCTTTTTCAAAAAAGGAAAGGGGGAAATAAAAGATGGTAGCAACAATATTATTTGCAATTGTCACACTTGCTTTATATGTTGTTCATCCTTATTTAAATTTGCTTGTGATACGAAAGGTCTTTGGAATTGCCCTCTTCTTGGAATTATTTTATCTTATTGGTGCGTATATGGCTGAATGGCCTTTTCCTACACCAGCAATTATTATGCAAATCCTTACAGTCGTAAGCTTAGGAGTAGCATTAGGAGTTATATTTTCAAAGATATGGCCACTTCCAATTAAAAAGGGAATTGAACGGATTATAAGGACATTCCTACTCGTAATTCCGGCATTAGGAATAGGTGTTGGATTACAAATTCTTTTACAGGGGCAATCGGCCACACAGGCCATATATTTAATGTTTGCATTGTCTGCTTGGTTAGGATCAGGACATTTTGTGAAAAGACAGGAACAGTCAACATAATACTTAGTGGAATAGTGATTTCATAAAGGAAATGGTGTAGATCAAAATCTATATCATTTCTTTTTTCATTTCAACAAGATGATATACTATTCGGAAATGTAATATAGAGTAAAAAACTAGGAAATAATGAATTCATTGTTAAGATGTTGTTTGTTCATACATTGTTTTTTCGTGGTATGATGGAGGATATATGTAATTGCACATACTTTTTTACAGAAACTATGTCCACTGTTAAAATAACAACTGTGGAATGAATGTTTAACGAGGTGCCGTAATGAAGAATTTAACAGCTTTAACTGAAGGAGCTTTATTTGTTGGCACATATTTAGTGATGTTGTTAATCACTTTATTAGTGCCGTTAGTAGAAGTTTTCACGTTATTTTTATTGCCGATTCCATTTTTAATTTATACGAGTCGAAACGGTTTAAAGCAAGCATTAATCATGTTTGTAGCGGTCATAATTGTTGCGTCTTTACTGACATCAATTTTCACCATTCCGTTAGTTTTATTAACAGGAATAGGCGGTTTAACAATAGGCTTTGCTTTATACCAAAAGAAATCACCATATGAAGTTTGGGCAAAAGGATCCCTAGCTTTTGCCTTAGGATTTGTCCTTCTTTTTCTAATCACACAATGGTTCTTTCAAATCAATTGGACTGAAGAAATGAACACATTAATTGAAACATCTGTATCCAATACGGAACAAATTATCGGTGATATAGGAGGAACTTCGGAAGATACAATAACCCAATTAGAAGAACAGATGAAACAAATACCGTACTTAATTCCCACTATATTAGGGATTGTTGGTGTTATCTATTCCTTTATTACAATATGGATTGGATTCAAAATACTTAATCGTATCGACAACCAATCTTATGCTTTTCCACCATTTCGCGAGTTTCAAATTCCCGTTCCAGTATTTTGGTATTATATGATTGCCCTAGTATTAATGTGGATATATCCTGAATCCGGAAATTATATAAACCAGGCAGCGGTAAATGTGTATATCTTCACAGGTATGTTTTTAGCATTGCACGGTTTGTCTTTCATCTTTTATTACGTACATTATAAAAAGTGGTCAAAAACGGTCCCTATTATTACAATTGTTGGGGTCGTACTTTTCCCATTATTGGTTCTTTATCCAATCAGGATTTTAGGTATAATTGATATAGCATTCAACCTTAGAAAACGTTTAAGTGAAAAAGATTCTGCTTAACGTTGGAACCATGGTTAGGAGCTGACATTCATGTCGAATTTTTTAAAAAAGGTAACCTTTAGCAGTCACATTTTAACTGTATATGGGTTAGCGATTATTTTATTAGCTTTTGTTACTTACTATCAATGGGTATTCGGAGCTATCTTTGCCGTTTTATTAATTGGGTCCGTATACTACAGTGTGAAAAAAGAAAAGCATTTACAAAATATAGCTGAAGAATATATATCTACACTTTCTTACCGGGTAAAAAAGGTGGGAGAGGAAGCATTATTAGAAATGCCGATCGGAATCGTGCTTTATAGTGATGATTTTGAAATAGAATGGGCCAATCCTTATATGAACGATTTTGTTGAGGAAGAAACATTAGTAGGTCATGAATTAAATCAGATATCTAATGAACTTATTACTGCTTTAAAAGACGAAAAAGAAAGCACGTGGTTTCAATACGGTGAAAAAACATTTGAAACCATTATTAAAAAAGATGAACGTTTACTCTATATCTTTGACCGTACTGAACAAAAGGAAATTGAAAATTTATATATCAACGAACAAACAGTACTGGCGATTATCTTTTTAGATAACTATGAAGATGTTACACAGGCAATGGACGATACGGTAAAAAGTCATTTAAACTCAAGAATGACTGCTTTACTAAATAAATGGTCAAATGAACATGGGATTTATTTAAAACGTATTTCTCAAGAACGCTTTATCGGTATCATGAATAATGAAATTTTAACAGAATTAGAACAAACGAAATTTGAAATATTAGATGAAGTCCGAGAGCTTACTTCCGATAAAAATGTTCCTTTGACATTAAGTATCGGAGTTGGAAAGGGGACTTCTGTTCTACCTGACTTAGGAGAATTGTCACAGTCCAGTTTAGATTTAGCGTTAGGTAGAGGCGGTGATCAAGTCGCCATTAAGGATGAACAAGGTAAAGTGAAATTTTATGGTGGAAAAACGAATCCAATGGAAAAACGAACTAGAGTCCGAGCACGGGTAATCTCTCACGCGTTGAAAGAATTGACGAAGGAAAGTGACAAAGTGTTAATTATGGGCCATAAAAACCCAGATATGGACTCAATTGGTGCCGCCATAGGGATTTTAAAAGTAGCACAAGCCAATGATAAAGAAGGGTATATTATATATGACCCTGATGGTTTTAATGCAGGTGTGCAACGTCTAATGGACGTAATCTACGAAAATGAATCTTTAGCAAAGTGGTTTATTACGCCAGAGGAAGCATTGGATATTGTGACAAAAGACACGTTACTCGTTGTAGTAGACACACATAAACCATCACTCGTTATTGAAGAACGACTGTTACCTCGAACAGAACATGTTGTAGTCATTGATCACCACCGTCGTGCAGAAGAGTTTATTGAAGATCCAACATTAGTTTATATGGAGCCTTACGCATCATCCACTGCAGAACTGGTTACAGAGTTATTAGAATACCAACCGTCTACTTTAAAACTAAACATGCTAGAAGCTACAACCTTATTAGCTGGTATTATTGTAGACACGAAGCATTTCACTTTACGAACAGGTTCAAGAACGTTTGATGCAGCCTCATATTTACGATCAAAAGGTGCTGATACGATATTAGTACAAAAGATTCTAAAAGAGGACATCGACGTTTATATACAACGAAGTAAGTTAATTGAAGGGGCCTATATTTACAAACAAGGTGTAGCGATTGCCAAAGCCAACGAAGGAGAACGTTACGGACCTATTTTGATAGCACAAGCAGCCGATACATTGCTAACAATGAGTGGTGTAAAAGCTTCGTTCGTAATATCGGAGCGGGAAGACGAGAAAATTGGTGTAAGTGCACGTTCATTGGGTGACATTAATGTCCAAGTGATCATGGAGAAAATGCATGGCGGTGGACATCTAACAAACGCAGCTACACAAGTAAGCGAAGCATCCATTAATGAAGTAGAACAACAATTAAAGGAAATTGTTGATGAATACTTTGAAGGGAGAGAAGACGAATGAAAGTAATTTTTAAAGCAGATGTAAAAGGAAAAGGCAAAAAGGGTGAAGTGAAAAACGTTTCTGAAGGTTACGCGAGAAACTATCTGTTAAAGAACAATCTTGCTGTTGAAGCTACGAAAGCAAATTTGAAAGCTTTGGAACAAACAAAGAAAAAAGAACAACAGCTAAAAGAAGAAGAATTAGATGAGGCAAAACAATTAAAAGATACACTTGCTAATTTAACTGTAGAGATTGCTGCGAAATCAGGAGAAGGCGGACGTTTATTTGGCTCGGTAACAAGTAAGCAAATTGCTGAAGTGTTAAAGAAAAAGCATAACATTTCAATTGACAAACGGAAAATTGAGTTAGACCAACCGATTCGTGCTTTAGGATACACAGATGTACCCGTAAAATTACATCCGGATGTAACAGGTACAATTAAAGTACACATCAAAGAAAAATAAAGACATGATAGGAGGAACCGGAATTGAACGAGGAGTGGAATGACCGAACACCACCACATAATATTGAAGCAGAGCAGGCGGTGCTTGGTGCTGTCTTTTTAGAACCCCAAGCGATGATTACGGCCTCCGAAATATTGCAACCTGATGATTTCTATCGTGCTAGTCACCAGCGTATCTTTAGTGCAATGATGAATCTATCTAATAAAGGTGAGCCTATTGATCTTGTTACAGTTACAACTTCATTATCTAATGCCCAACTTTTAGATGAAGTTGGAGGTGTATCCTATTTAAGTGATCTCGCTAACTCGGTTCCAACAGCTGCAAATGTTGAATATTATGCGAGAATCGTAGAAGAGAAAGCTACACTTCGTCGACTTATATCAGCAGCAACAGATATTGTGAAAACTAGTTTTGAGGAAGATGAAGTCGATAATGTTTTAGACGATGCGGAAAAAAGTATATTAGAAGTTTCACAAAAGAAGAATACAAGTAAGTTTAAAAATATAAAAGACGTATTAATAGAAGTCTATGATAATATTGAACAGCTTCATCACCATGATGAGGAAGTAACAGGTGTTCCTACTGGCTTTAGGGATTTAGACCAAATTACATCAGGATTCCAGCGTAATGATTTAGTCATTATTGCAGCTCGTCCATCGGTGGGTAAAACAGCATTTGCATTAAATGTTGCTCAAAACGTGGCAACACATGCTCAGGAAAATGTTGCTATCTTCAGTTTAGAAATGGGAGCCGATCAACTTGTTAGTCGTATGTTATGTGCAGAAGGTAATATAGACGCAACACGTCTAAGAACAGGTAAACTTGAAGCAGAAGACTGGGGTAAGCTAACAATGGCAATGGGGAATCTATCAAATACAGGAATCTTCATTGACGATACCCCAGGGATAAAGGTGAGTGAAATTCGCTCAAAATGTCGTAGGCTTAAGCAAGAACACGGTTTAGGTATGATCTTAATTGATTATTTACAGTTAATCCAGGGGAATGGAAGCGAAAACCGCCAGCAGGAAGTATCGGAAATTTCCCGTTCCTTGAAGGGATTGGCCCGTGAGTTAAATGTACCTTTAATTGCTTTATCACAGCTTTCCCGTGGAGTTGAACAACGACAAGATAAGCGACCAATTATGTCTGATATTCGTGAGTCAGGAAGTATTGAGCAGGATGCAGACATCGTAGGGTTTTTATATCGTGATGATTACTACAATCAGGAATCTGAAAAGGAAAATATTATCGAAATAATTATTGCAAAGCACAGGAATGGCCCAGTAGGATCAGTAGAACTAGCATTTGTAAAAGAATATAATAAGTTCGTTGATTTAGACCATCGATACTCACCAGAAGAAATACCACCAGCCTAACCGACTCCGAAAAGGGTCGGTTTTTTTATGGTGAATTTGCGAACAAAATGGTTGTTCGTTTTATAAATGTTCGGTAATTAGTTGACGATTCTACAATATTACTGGTAAAATTAAGCGTGTTGTTTGTAATTAGAGGTATATTGTTGGAGGTGTCTTTATGACAACGGCGGTAGTTGTTGGTACACAATGGGGAGACGAAGGAAAAGGGAAAATTACTGATTTTTTATCTCGGCAAGCAAATGTTGTCACACGTTATCAAGGTGGAAATAATGCAGGACATACAATTAAATTTAACGGTGAAACATATAAACTTCACTTAATTCCATCGGGGATATTTGATAATGATAAAGTTTGTGTCATGGGTAATGGAATGGTCATTAACCCAAAAGCATTACTAGAGGAATTAGCCTATCTAAAAGAAAGAAATATAACTGCGGATAACTTACGTATAAGTAACCGTGCCCATGTCATTTTACCTTATCATATGAGACTGGATGAACTTCAAGAGGAGTCTAAAGGTGATAACAAAATTGGGACGACGAAAAAGGGAATTGGCCCAGCATATACAGATAAGGCTGCTCGTATGGGAATACGTATATGTGACCTTTTGGACGAACAAACATTTCGCCAAAAGCTAGAAGCAAATGTTAGAGAAAAGAACGTATTACTTGAAAAAGTTTACGAAGTCGAACCATTAAATGTTGAGGATATTTACGTAGAATATCTTCAATATGGCCAACAAATTGCTAAATATGTTTGTGATACTTCCGTTTTATTAAATAAAGCTATTGATGAGAAGGAAAACATTTTATTTGAAGGTGCACAAGGAGTTATGCTTGATTTAGATTACGGCACATATCCATTCGTAACATCTTCAAATCCATCGGCTGGTGGTGTAACCGTTGGTACTGGAGTAGGACCTACAAAGATCGATCGAATTATGGGCGTTTCGAAAGCATATACGACACGTGTTGGAGATGGACCATTCCCTACCGAATTGTTTGATCAGGTCGGAAATCACATTCGAGAAACAGGTAAGGAATACGGAACGACAACAGGGCGTGCTCGCCGTGTAGGATGGTTTGACTCTGTTGTAGTCAGGCATACAAGTAGAGTGAGTGGTATAACAGACCTTTCTTTAAATTCGTTAGATGTGTTGACAGGCATTGAAACTTTAAAGATTTGTGTTGCTTATAAATATAAAGGTGAAGTTTTAGAGGAATACCCAGCGAGTTTAAATGTTTTGGCTGATTGTGAAGCAATTTATGAGGAACTACCTGGGTGGCAAGAAGATATTACGGACGTAAAAGCCTTTGATGAATTACCGAAAGAAACACAAAACTATGTTACACGCATTTCCGAATTAACAGGGGTAGATATAGCTATTTTTTCTGTTGGCCCTGACCGTGAACAGACGAACGTACTTAAATCAATTTATTAATAACAAAAACTGCGTATGGTTCCATACGCAGTTTTTTTTGCTTTAAGATAGAATTAAATCAATTAACAGGTATATTTTTTAGAATTATAGGTAAAGGTGAAAAAGAAGTAGTCTATTTTGCCTGTAATATAACTGTAACAAAGGGTTTTGAAATACTAGCTAATTATCACGAATAACGTCTAACGATAGACTATTATAGCGATAATTCGATCCCATATTATACAAGTATATTACAATGTTTCTACTTATATTTTCTTCTTAATAATCGTGTGGTAGATTGTAAAAGTATAGGGATAGAAATAATGATAACGCTAGAAAAGCGATATAGGAGGAAAAGGTTGTGAAGAAAAAAAGCAGGGGAAAACATAGAACATTGCTACAAATAAAAATTTGTATCATGATGATAATTGTTTTCACCTTATGTTTTGGTTCTGGAACGAAGTCGGACCTCGTTAAAGCATCCGGTGCAGCATATCCTCAAGTCTACCATGTATATATTGATAGTCAGTTTATGGGAACTGTAAGCAATAGAGAGTTAGTAGAAACGTATATTGAGAAGCAAATCACAACAGAGGAAGAAAAATATGATGAATTAAATTTAACTATCAATGAAACGGTGGAATACGTTCCTGAAGTATCATTCCAACCTATTTACAATAACGATCAAGTTATTAAACGACTTTATAATAAATTAACTTATAGCATTCGCGGAGTACAATTAGTAGTGGATGGACACTTAGTCGGGTATTTTCAAAATAAACAATTAGCCCAACAAGTTATCGATAAGTATATAGAACAATACGTAACAGAAGATATATTAGAGCAATTAAAGATAGATACTTCTCAAGATAAACATAGTAGTATAGAACAACAATTAACGTTAGGGGAACGACAAGTAGTCGATGTGACATTAATAGAAGATGTTGAAATAAAGGAGGCTAAGGTACCTCCAACTGATTTATTGCTCGTTGAACAAGGGGTGAAGTTATTAGATAGGGGACACTACGTAGAAAGAACACACACTGTTCAAGATGGCCAAACTATCGAACAAATTGCAGAAATGTATGCAATGTCACTTGATGAAATCGAGACAAATAACCCCAATATTGTGGAACAGAAAGTTGAAGACGGGGATAATATTATTATTAAAGAGAGGGAACCGTATTTGCATGTTATGGTTCAAGAGGAAGAATTGGAAGAGAAGGCAATTGCCTACAATACTAAATATGAAACATCTACTGAATTATATGAGGGTCAGACGAAAGTGAAGCAACCTGGCGAGGAAGGAAAAATGTTAGTTCATTCCCGTCTATTTATTCATAATGGTGAAGTAAAAGAAAAAGAAATATTGAGCGAAGAAATGATAAAAAAACCTGTAAATGAAATTATTATACGAGGTACGAAAGAAATTCCAACGAAGGGTTCGGGAGACTTTTATTGGCCTACAGATGGAGGAGAGATTACGAGCCACATCGGATGGCGTTGGGGTAGTTATCATAAAGGAATCGACATCGCTGGGGTAGAGAGTAAAGATATCTTTGCTGCAGATAATGGTGTAGTAACTTTCTCTGGAATTAGAGGAGGATATGGAAAGAGAATCGTAATTGACCATCAAAATGGTTTTGAAACAACATATAGCCATTTATCTACACTACATGTTAGTGAAGGACAATCAGTGAAAAAGGGTCAACCCATTGGATTTATAGGGTCAACCGGTAGTTCGACAGGAATCCATTTACATTTTGAAATGTACTTCGAAGAGCGATTACAGAACCCATTGGATTATTATTAAACTTAAAAGACCTCTAGCTAAAGGCTAGAGGTCTTCTATCTTTTCTTAATATAATCGTAAAAGACTTTTTTTGTAAAATACGATAAAATGACTATAAGGAAAAGCTTCGAGAGGAAGTGAATGAATATGGATCAAAAAATATTAGTCGTTGATGATGAAAAACCTATAGCTGATATTTTGCAGTTTAATTTAGTAAAAGAAGGATATGAAGTCGTTTGTGCATATGATGGAGAAGAGGCGATTCAACTAGCTGAACAAGAAAAGCCTGATTTGATTTTACTCGATATTATGCTTCCGAAAAAAGACGGGATGGAAGTATGTCGTGATATTCGTAAGAAATATAGTATGCCAATCATCATGCTAACAGCAAAGGACTCGGAAATAGATAAAGTACTAGGATTGGAATTGGGTGCGGATGATTACGTTACCAAACCATTTAGTAATCGTGAGCTATTAGCTCGTGTAAAGGCTAATTTACGACGTCATAATAAAACAGATGATGAACAAGAAAACAATCAGGATATTACAATTGGAAAATTAGTCATCCATCCAGATGCTTATACGGTAACAAGAGGCGGGGAGCAAATAGAGCTTACTCACAGGGAATTTGAATTACTCCATTATTTAGCGAAGAGCATTGGACAAGTAATGACGAGGGAACATTTATTAGAAACGGTGTGGGGCTATGATTATTATGGAGATGTTAGAACTGTAGATGTAACGGTAAGAAGACTTAGAGAAAAAATCGAAGAGAATCCAAGTAATCCTATGTGGATTGTTACGAGAAGAGGAGTAGGCTATTATTTGCGAAATCCAGAGCAGGAGTAGTGCTTTATGAAAAGGATTATCAACTTTTTCCAATCTATTCGATTTAAAATTATTATTATTTATATACTGTTACTCTTAATTGCGATACAAGTAATTGGGGGTTATTTTGCAAGACAGCTAGAGACGAAACTGTTAGAGAACTATTCACAATCCATTAATGACCGTATCCAACTGTTAACATATAGTTTAGAACAAGCCTTTTCAAGTGAACGGAGGGAAGGCTCACCAACCCTACAAGAATCGATAAGTTCAATATTATCGGATTTTGATTCAGATGTTGTAACAGAATTACAAGTGATCGATATGAATAGTAGAATTGTTGGAACAACAAACCGATTCAATAAAAGTGATATAGGGAAAAAGACGACAAGAGCAAACCGTACGTTAATTTTTGGGACTCATTCGGAAAGAAAACAACTTGATCCCAATACAGGAAATCGAAATCTCGTCATGACCGTACCTATCTTTATAAATGATGATAAGGTAGGCGGAGCGATATATTTACAAGCAAATTTAGAGAACGTTTATAACCAGTTACAGGAAATCAATAACATATTTGCTAAAGGAACAATGCTCGCAGTTACCATCTCAGCATTATTAGGGATTTTTGTGGCTCGAACTATTTCCAAACCAATTACAGAGATGCGCAAGCAAGCAAAAATTATGGCAGAAGGTGACTTCTCCAACAAAGTGAATATATATGGTGCGGATGAAATTGGACAACTGGCTATTTCCTTTAACGAACTTAATGATAAGTTAAAACAGGCTCAAGCCAACACCGAGGGAGAACGGCGTAAGCTCATATCCGTACTGGGAAATATGAATGACGGGGTCATCGCAACAGATCATGTTGGTAACATCATACTCATGAATGACCCGGCTATAAAGCTGTTAGGAAAGCCATTTGAAGAAATAAAAGGACAACCCTTAATCGAAGTCCTAGATTTAAATCATCAGTTGAAGAACATTACAGATATATGGGAAAAAGATTCTATAATTATTGATTTCAGTACCCCTAAGCAGCCGTTGCTTTTAAAAGCCCGCTTTTCTGTTATTCAAGATGAAAATGACGAAATGAATGGATTTATAACAGTATTAAGTGACGTAACCGAACAAGAAAAAATAGAGCAAGAGCGAAAAGAGTTTGTTGCGAACGTATCCCATGAACTGCGAACACCTTTAACAACCATGCGGAGCTATATTGATGCCTTAACCGAAGGGGAAACATGGAAAGATCCTGTAATTGCCCCAAAGTTTTTACATGTGACGCAAACGGAAACGGAACGTATGATTCGCCTTGTGAACGACTTATTACAATTATCAAAAATGGATAATAAAGATTATAAAATTCGTAGGAAGAAAATCAATTTTACCCCTTTTTTCCATCATATTATTGACCGGTTTGAGATGAACAAGCGTGAGGATATTCAATTTGTTCGCTACGTTGCAGAAGATGATGTATGGGTATTAGCAGATAAAGATAAACTGACACAAGTAGTGGATAACATTATTTCTAATGCCATTAAATATTCACCAGAAGGCGGGAATGTAACATTTCGGATGGAAATAAACAATAACCTGCTCCAAGTTCATATTTCAGACGAAGGAGTCGGAATACCGAAGGAACAGGTAGATAAAGTCTTTGAGAGATTCTATCGGGTAGATAAAGCTCGTTCACGTAATTTAGGAGGAACAGGTTTAGGGTTGGCCATTGCAAAAGAGTTAATTGAAGCTCATGGCGGAAAAATATGGGCTAGAAGTAAGGAAGGAAAGGGAACGACCATTTCATTCTCTCTCCCTCTTACAGAAATTCCGGGTGATGAGTTATGAATATTGAACGGATAAAATCAATCTTACTAGTCATTCTTGTAAGTCTCAGTATTGTATTGACTGTAGGTCTTTGGAGTTATCAGCCAATTTATGATGAGTTGGAAGAAACGCCTGTTATTTTACATGATACGTTTATAAATGGGACTGAACAGGAGATTCGAGATGTAGTGAAACCATCTCATATCGTTATGAATTATATGGGCCAACACTTTTTATTGATGGACAATCATGACAGAGACCAATTATTAAACCATTTACAAGAGTGGCCGATACATGAATTTGACCACTTTTCACAAAGAGGTCAACACAGTTCGGAGCATACAACGATTGAACTACTTTTTCCAGAACCAATTCCATATTCTATGATAGGCTCTCTTTTACTTGTAGATAATGAAAGCTTTGCTAATCGTGAATTTGATAAAATGATTATTGAGTTGGCAGATGGTACATTAGGGATTAACATTTCATTTGTATCGTCTGTAAATCATGACACAATTACAGCTCAGGTTCGAAATGAAGAGTCTTATGAGTATATCTCAGGTTTATTTCAACGAATCGGAAATGAAAAATATATAGAAGTAAATAAATACGAAATAAATCCAAATACGGAGATTTATTTGCCTCGTCAGGAAGTAAGATTACCGAGACGAACATTTACAACAAACAATATTTCCGTATCACCGCTTGTAAATGCGCTGTTTACCGAACCGTCTATTGTAAGAAGAAATGAAGCGAATCTAGGGAAGGAATATTACACGGATGGCAGCCGTTCAATACGTATATTTGAAGGGATTCAAAATCAACGATTTATGGAGTTTGTTAATCCAGTAACTGACGAGCGGAACAGTTTGGATCATGATGAGTTAATCTATAATACTGTGCAATTTATTAATGATCACCATGGATGGACTGGAGATTATTATTTGTTTCAAATCAGTACGGATAACACAGTAACATATCGAATGCATTTTAATAATTTTCCTATTTTTGGGCATGACGAACTAAGCGCCATTAATATAAAATGGATTAACCAAGAAGTGAATCGTTATGATCGCCCGTTATTCCGTTTAACAACATCATTTGAAAGTTATGATCAAGTCATCAATCTAGTCTCCGGGGAACGTGTATTAAACTTTATAGAGACATATTATAATCCAAACCTAATCAGTGATATAAAAATTGGATACACCATCAAAGAGGAAAGTGAAGGGTTCTCGAGGGATATTATTTCTTTAGAACCGGAGTGGTATATTGAGTATAATGGAACGTGGATACCTTTATACAACTCTGACTCAATCGAAAAGCAAGGAGGCAGTAAAGATGCAATGGGGGCAGATTAAAACCATTTTTATCATATGCTTCCTTGCCTTGGATATCTTTCTATTTACCCAATATGTTAATAAACAAAACCAAGGAGACTGGGAAGTTATTTCGGAATCTACCTTTGAAGAGCAAATTGAAGCGGAAGAAATTATCATCGATGATCTACCAGATGTAACTGAAAAAGCCCACTATATTTCTGCACGGCCTCATAAATATACAGAAGAGGAAGTCAGTCATTTAAATCAACGCGGTACCTATAACATTTATAATGATGAACTACTCATCTATGAATTTCAGCAACCTATTGCAATTGATGATATAACGAATCGTGAAACGATTATTCGAAAGGTAAACGACAATGTATTATACAGTAACGAGTACATGTTTTGGGGATTAAATACCGACTTAAATATCCTCCTGTTTTTCCAACGATACGAAGATCAACCTGTATACTTTAATGCAGGGGGAATGCTCCTCGTTTTCTTAAATGAGGATAACGAAATGGTTCGATATGTACAAAAAATGTTAGATGACATCCAAATTCAAGGCAACGAAAAAGAAATCATAAAACCGATACAAGCGGTTGAAGTTTTATATGCTAATAACGCAGTTTATTCAGGGGATGAAATTACAGATGTAGTACTCGGTTACCATACGTTAGTTCCATTAACAGAAGGTGTACAAGCGTTTGTACCGACTTGGAGAGTAACAATTAACAGGGATCGGAATTATTTTGTTAATGCTATGGAGAGACAAATGATTTCCAGAGATGAAAATGAATTTATAGAGGAAATACAACAACTTATTAATGAAGTTGAATCAAACTGGCGGAGTGAAGAACAGTGACATTACATTTTAGTGTTTTAGCATCAGGGAGTTCGGGGAATGCTTTTTATATTGGCTCTGATAAACAAAAACTATTAGTAGATGCGGGACTTAGTGGAAAGCAAATGGAGAATTTGTTTAACCAAATTGATATTAATCCTAATGATTTGGATGGGATTTTGGTTACACATGAGCACAGCGACCACATTAAAGGTTTGGGGATATTAGCCCGGAGATATCAGTTGCCGATTTATGCAAACGAGAAAACATGGAAAGCTATGGAAGGGAAAATAGGGGACGTAAAACTTGGTCAAAGGTTTATGTTTCATATGGAAACAACTCAAACATTTGGTGATATAGATGTCGAATCATTTGGTGTTTCCCATGACGCTGCAGAACCTATGTTTTATGTTTTTCACCATAATGGAAAAAAAGTAGCACTCGTAACAGATTTAGGTTATGTATCTGAACGAATTAAGAAAACCGTGGAAAATGCTGATGCCTATATATTTGAGGCCAATCATGACATTTCAATGCTTCGTATGGGGCGTTACCCTTGGAATGTAAAACGAAGAATATTAGGTGATCTTGGTCATGTTTCGAATGAAGATTGTGCCCTCGCATTAACAGATATTATTGGAAATAAAACGAAACGCATTTATTTAGCTCATTTAAGCCAAGATAACAATATGAAAGATTTAGCACGTATGTCCGTGAGTCAAATCCTAGAAGAACGTGGGTTCATGGGGAATACGAGCTTGGAATTATATGATACAGATCCTAAACAGGCGACACCTCTTTATGAAGTTAGCTAATTTTATAAATCTATTTTCCTTTTTCGTACGTATTTATTAAAAGTAAAAGAGTATGAAGAAAGGTTAGGTGATAAAATTGGGTTATTATGATGACCATGGACCAAAAAGACAAGAGCGAAGCGGAAAGAGCTGGATTATACCGTCTATACTTGGACTTATTTTAGGTATTTTTCTCGTCATACTGTCATTACCTACATTAATACAAGCCAATTTACTTCCATATCAATTCACGATAGATGATGAAAACAATACAATTACTCAAGGTAATGGAGATGGCACTACACAATCTGTGAATGTTAACATATCAACTCAGGTTACAGACATTGTGGAAAATGTTTCAAACACCGTAGTTGGTGTAGTGAATATTGGCGGATCAGACTTTTGGATCAATCAACGAAACGAAGCAGGAACTGGTTCGGGAGTCATTTACAAATTAAAGGGTCAGTATGCTTATGTAGTAACCAATCATCACGTTGTACAAGGTGCTTCAGAAGTTGAAGTCGTACTAGCAGATGGGTCAAGAATAGAAGCTAAATTGTTAGGAAGTGATATGTTTTCCGATTTAGCCGTATTGCGTGTATCAGCAGAAGAAGTGGACCAGGCAATAGACCTTGGAAGTTCGGAAAATGTGAAGGTTGGAGAACCTGTTATTGCGATTGGAAACCCCTTGGGACTAGAATTTGCAGGATCGGTTACCCAGGGAATCATAAGTGGTAAAGAACGAGTTGTACCACAGGATTTAAACGGTGATGGAGTAGAGGACTGGCATGCAGAAGTAATCCAAACCGATGCGGCAATTAATCCAGGGAATTCTGGTGGGGCCTTAATTAATATGCAGGGTCAGCTAATTGGGATTAATTCGATGAAAATTGCCCAACATGCGGTAGAGGGGATTGGATTTTCTATCCCGATTGATGTAGCAAAACCAATTATTGATGATCTTGAAGAGGATGGAAAAATAGCTCGTCCATATATGGGAATTGAACCACGATCACTTTCAGAAATCCACAGCTACCATTGGCAAAACACACTGAAGTTGCCACGGAGTGTAGAAGGTGGCGTAGTTATTGAAATGATTGAACCAGTTGCACCAGCATCCCAAGGTGGACTAAAACGGTATGATGTAATCGTAGCCCTGGATGGTGAACCAGTCATGGATGTTATTGATTTAAGAAAACATTTATATACGAAGAAAAATCCTGGAGATGAAATGACGGTCACGTATTACAGGGAAGGAAAACAGGGAGAAGTATCGATTACACTGTCAGCACAAGAATTTTAAGAAAAAAGCGGGGATGATTCCCTGCTTTTTTTCATCTCAGAGGAGGACTAACATGAAACAATACGTTTGTGGAAAACATGTTGATTTAGCAATGGAAAAGTTAATAGATGAAACAGCTTTTCCACCAAAGTTAGAACAATTAACAGGAAATGAAGAGTTATCAACAGCCTGTGAATATTGTGAGAATAATGCTCTATATGTAGTAGCGAACATAGATTCTGATACAAAATAAAAGGGAAACATATGTGCATATGTGGATAAGAATGTGGATAACACGTGTTAAAACGTTGAAAAGTTGTGTACAAGGTGGTTATCCACAACTTAATCACAACATTTGTTTATAACTTTAATTGAGACGAATAAAGGAGTAGGGGAAATGCTAAAAATTTCAGTTATAACAGTAGGAAAGTTAAAGGAGAAGTATTTAAAGCAAGGAATAGCCGAGTACACGAAAAGACTATCAGCGTACACAAAATTGGAACTAGTGGAGGTTCCAGATGAAAAAGCCCCTGAAATATTAAGTGAGGCAGAAGAAGAGAATGTGAAAGAGAAGGAAGGAGAACGGATTTTAAACAAGTTATCCACAGATACATATGTGATTACGCTTGAAATAAAAGGAAAACAATTAACATCAGAACAATTAGCTAAAAAGGTAGATGATCTCTCAACATATGGCAAGAGTAAAATCGCGTTTATCATTGGCGGTTCATTAGGATTAAGTGACGATGTTTTGAAACGAAGTGATTATGCACTTTCATTTTCAAATATGACATTTCCACACCAATTAATGAAACTTATATTGTTAGAGCAAATTTATCGCGCATTTCGCATAAATCGAGGTGAACCGTACCATAAATAGAGGTAAAACTGTAATTAAATAAACTTATAAGAGTAATTAAAAGTAAGAGTATCTCTAAATGCCCCTTTAAACAATTTATAAGTTTGAAGGGTCTTTTAAATTTGTTAAGGAACAGGCTCTTAATATGTAAGTGATAAGGTGAAAAACTACATTTCAATATTCTACAGAAAGCTCCTTCTCAACATTCCTGTAATCAACGGTGATAAAATCCCTAATAACAACGGTTTTAAATTCCCAAAAATAACAGATAATCATTTATATACTAGAAAGAGATTTGGAGTGTAGAAATGATGATCAAGATTGGGGAATTTTTTATGATTAGAGAATTACATCAAAAAGGATGGTCAATTACCGCTATCTCTAAAGAAACAGGTTTTGATGAAAGAGTCACATTTAAAATGGACAATATAGCCGGCTAATAATATACAAAATCGTCGCCTTAAATTTCGACAAGTTTCATAATTAAATTGATTCCTAAAGGGGGAGGAGATTTAGTTTATGATAGCTCATCTTTACGTTTAACTACATACCAGCCCTTAGTAATTCCTTTAGCCTGGTTAATGGGGATAGGATCAATTCTATTTGCGAATAATTACCCAGAACTGAATGAGTTCCTATTTGTCTCATACGTTCCGTTAAATATTATTATGGGAGCGTTGATTCCATTATTTCTCTTTGTGATTTCTGTCAGCATGAATAAGAGAAAAAGGATAAAAGAAGCGGAGGGCCGAATATAAAATAATATCATATAGGGTGGTATGATTTTTGAGTCTGATGAACTTAGGTTAACGCTAAGTTCATTTTTCTTATGCTCTAAGTTGTTATTCGAATTAGATAGACGAGAGGGATTAGAAGGACCTTAGCGTGAAAGTTCTGTTACCGTTTTTCTAGTCTTAGGAGTCTTCAATAGTACAATGCCAAAAATAATCATGATAATCCCTAATACTTTTATTGTACTCAAGGCCTCTTCCCATAAAACTACACCTATAAATGCAATGATCCCTGTTGTTGCTCCTGCCCAAATACCATAAGCTAAACTTAAAGAGATGGATCTTACACTTAATGATAAGAAATAAAATGAAATTCCATATCCAACAGTTACAGCTATGGAAGGCAAGAGTACGGTAAATCCTTCTGATATTTTGAGCATTGTAGCTGCCAAAATGTCGGCGGTAATTGAAATAGCTAATGCAGTATACCCTTTCATTATAATCCCTTCTTTCTGTAGATTTTTAGTGTCCACCACCAAGGTTCAATAATATAACGCCGAAAACAATGAAAGTTAAACCGAAGATTATTTTGCCGTTCATTTTCTCTTTATAAATGGTAATGCCAACTAATGCTGTTAATGCTGTTCCTAACCCTGCCCATATAGCAAATGCTGTACCAAGGGATAACGTCTTTAATGCTAAAGATAAACCATAGAAAGCAATTCCATATGAGACAAGCACCCCAATAGTAGGGAAGAGATTTTTAAAGCCGTTGGTTGCCTTAAGCATGGAACTTCCAAACACTTCACATATAATAGAAAGGCCTAATAACAGATAGGCATTCATCATTATCCCTCCCTTTTTGTCATTTCCCATAATTGTTGCATTACGTGGTCTACCTTTTCTTTTTCGAGTGAAGCTACATTAAACATTTTCGAGTAATAAATACCATCTAGCGCAAATCGAATAATATCTGTAGTTATCGGATTTATCTTGTCACCTTCCAATTTTTTCAAAAGATCTACATAGCTTTCCGAAATATTTTCCGTTATTTCTGGTTCTAAAAATGAAGCAGCAAGAATTCCTACATTTAACTCCGCATTTTGCTCTATGTCTATTTTTGTAGCTTCAATTAATGCGCGGGACCATTTCCCTGTCTCATTTGGATCCTTTTCAGCCGCATTGTAGAAATGAAAGGCAAAGTCATCGAAAATATGTTGTGCTAGTCCTTCGATTAAAGACTTTTTATTTGGAAAGTGATATAACAACCCACCTTTGCTAATACTAGCTTTCTTAGCAATAGCATCCAATGTCAAAGACTGTAAACCATTATCAAGGATAATTTGTTTTGCTGTACCTAAAATAAGCTGACGCTTCTCATCTGCTTTCGCTTTCATTTGAAAATCTCTCCTTATTTAAAATAACCTTTACCAATTTTATTGTACCGTCTAGACGGTTTTTTGTAAAAAATAATAATTTATATGATATAAAACGGTAAACAAAAAAGGAGATTTTCTTTTAATTAAGTAATTGTAATCTTGAACTATAATCGCTTAGTTACCGGAGAAAAGAAATAAATGCTAACATATGTGTAAAGTTAAGTAAGCTTTTTTAGTTGCAATAGAGTTAAGAAATGCACTTTGTTACAATCTTAGTAGGATAAATTTTATATTGGAGTGAAGGAAATGTTAATCGGTCATATAAAAGAAATCGTTCGTCACCCGGTAAAATCTTTACGAGGAGAAAGTGTAAAAGAAACAAAAGTAATGAAATATGGTTTATATGGAGACCGTAGCCATGCTTATTTAGATGAAACGAATAAAGGGGATTTTTTAACAATTACCCAATTTCAAGAAATGGTTCAATATACAGCAAGATTTAGCGGAGAAGAGGCAATCGACAAATATCCAGAAGTCGAAGTAATCACACCCGATGGGACGGTTTATGATTGGGAAGATATTGAATTAATCAAAGAAATAGAGAAACAATCGAACCGAAAAATCTCTACGAGAAAATATTCGCCATCTTATGTACCTATTGGGCCAATAGCTGTAGAACATATTCTACTTGCAACAGATGCTTCATTAAATAAGCTGGAGCAATTATGGGGAAAAGACGACGTTGATTTGAGAAGATTTCGTCCTAATTTATTTCTTTCATTAAAGGAAAAAAAACCTTTTATTGAAGAAGAGTGGATCGGAAGGCGAATTAAAATAGGAAGTGAAGTAGAAATGGAGTTCGTCGGACATTGTAAAAGGTGCATGATTATTACGGTTAATCCTGAGAATGCCGAAAAAGATCCAAGTTTACATAAAACGATCATAAAGGAGAGAAATAACAATTTCGGCGTATATGCTTCCGTGATAAAGACAGGAGATATCCAAGTAGATGATGAAGTGCATCTTCTTGATTAATTTAATAAGAAGGCATAAATGCAAATGATTACTCACCTCAAATAAATTTGTGAGGCTGCATGGTGTAGTTTTCATTAATGAAGATATTTAAAATGAAAGAAAGGAATGGATTTTCATCTACAACAAAAGTGATGAAAAATGCACAAAATAAAGATGGGGCCAGATTTCTGCTTAGTAATCAGAAGTCTGGCCCTTTGTATTTATTGGTAGATAAGCGAGTTGTTTTCTTTATTTACGGCTCTTTTATTAGTACACCAGTTTTTCAACTGTAGTTTCTCAAATTTAGTATATTGCGAAGGATAGTGATTTTAACTGGACTAGCGTTATTCTTCCAAATCCCTTTTCTTTTTAATGGGAACAAAATTTAAGATTTCCTTTGTTTCAAAAGTGTCAATTAGCCTGTTAAGCCAATCATAATATTCAAGCCATTTTTGAAGCTTTTCCGTATCAACTTCAGCCTGTTCACGAATTTCATTAGATGCCTCTGAATTATCATGCAGCTCTTGAAATTCAGCAATCGTTTTTTCAATGGCGCGTTTATTCATTGTAACGGCTGCGCGCCATTTAGTTGTAAAGTAATCAAAAAAGCGCTGATAAGAATTATCATTAACTACGTACAAATCCTTCCTTACACCTTTTCTCCAAGCCTTTTCTACCATATTTAAGTCAAGTAAGGTTCTTACCGCAAGACTCATACTGGCTTTACTCATTCCGAGTTCTTCTTTCATTTCATCAAGTGTAAGTGGTTTATCGGAAAAGAAAAGAAGACAGTATACTCTTCCAATGGAAGGACTGACTCCATAAAGGTTCATATTTTGTGAAATGGCTTCTATGACTCTTGCTCTTCCTTGTTTTAATGTATTATCTTCAGACATTTATATCACATCCCAACATTTAGGTTACATATTGGGTGAGAAAATGTAAAGACCACATTTTCAAAGGAAATTGGATGATATAAGAGTATTTGTACATAATTTTGATGTTTAGTTTGTTTAATAAATATTGTACGCATTATATGGATGATATAGATTCAATATACGGTTTGAATTTGATTAAATAATCAAACTATAATTAATAAGGTCGGAAGCGACAAATTAAACGAGGTGAAATAATGAAAGAGGAACAAACTAAGATTAAAGTCAGTGATGTGACTAAAATATTTGGTAAGTCATCAAAAAAGGCTTTGCATTTATTAAAGGAAGGTAAGTCAAAGGATGACATTTTGAAGGAAACCGGGTCAACTGTAGGTGTGAACCGAGCGTCCTTTGATGTTAAAGCAGGTGAAATTTTCGTTATCATGGGTTTATCTGGTAGTGGAAAGTCTACCTTAGTAAGATTACTTAATCGACTTATTGAGCCTACAATTGGGCAAGTACATATTGATGGTAAAGATATAGTGAAGATGAAGAAGGAAGAATTAAGGGAAGTTAGAAGGAAAAAAATCAGCATGGTTTTCCAAAAGTTTGCTTTATTCCCGCATAAAACAGTACTTGAAAACACGGAGTACGGTTTGAAGATTCAAGATGTTGAAAAGGACGTAAGAAGTGAAAAAGCGTTAAACGCATTAGAATTAGTAGGACTGAAAGGCTATGAGAATCAGTACCCAAGTCAATTGAGTGGTGGAATGCAGCAAAGAGTTGGATTAGCAAGAGGACTTGCAAGTGAGCCGGATATATTATTGATGGATGAGGCATTTAGTGCATTGGATCCCTTAATACGAAAAGATATGCAGGATGAGCTATTGCAGTTGCAATCCACTATGGAAAAAACGATTGTATTCATTACGCATGATTTAGATGAAGCATTAAGAATTGGCGATCGAATTGCCTTAATGAAGGACGGAAGTATTGATCAAATTGGAACACCGGAAGAAATCTTGATGAACCCTGCCAATGATTATGTTGAGAAATTTGTTGAAGATGTCGATCTTTCTAAAGTATTAACGGCCGGGCACGTTATGAAACGTGGAGAAACGATTCAAGTTGATAAAGGGCCACGAGTGGCGTTGCAACTAATGAAGGATAATGGAATTTCCTCCCTTTATGTCGTTGATAAGCAAAATCGATTATTAGGTGCAATTATGGCACAAGGTGCAAGGAAAGCCGTTGATTCAAATCTCACGCTTCAAGAAGCAATGATTAAAGATGTTGAAAAAGTAAATCAAGATACACTTCTAACAGATATTTTTGACCAAGTGTCCAACGCTGAAATTCCGCTAGCAGTTGTAGATGAACAAAATCGAATTAAAGGTATCGTGATCCGCGGGTCAGTTCTAGGAGCTTTGGCTGGTAATGAAGAACATATTAATGAAATGTCTGAAATACAACAGCAAGAAAAACAATTAAAAACGGAGGTGAGGTAGATGCAAGAACTTTTACCAAAGCTTCCTTTAGCTAAATGGGTTGATGCGTTCGTAGAATGGTTAACTCTTACCTTTGAAGTATTTTTTGAGGGAATGGCAGTTGGAATTGAAGGAGCAGTAGAAGGTATTGTTATTGGTTTAGGGTTTATACCAGCAATTGCACTTATCATTCTTGTTAGTTTACTAGGTTGGAAGGTTTGCAATTGGAAAATAGGACTATTTATTTTCCTGGGATTGAACTTAATCGATAACTTGAGATATTGGGATGCAATGCTTGAAACCGTTGCCCTAGTGTTAATCGCCGTCCTTATTTCCGTTATTATTGGAATACCGATGGGAATCTGGGCTTCACAGAATAATACAGTAAGGCAAATTGTTACACCAATTTTAGATTTTATGCAAACGATGCCCGCTTTTGTGTATCTATTGCCAGCCATCTTCTTTTTTAACATCGGTGTCGTACCAGGGGTATTTGCTTCTGTGATATTTGCGGTACCACCTACAATTCGTTTAACGACACTAGGAATTCAACAGGTTCCTGCTGATTTAATAGAAGCATCTGATGCATTTGGTTCCACAACAAAACAGAGGTTATTACAAGTACAATTACCGCTCGCAACGCCAACCATTATGGCTGGTGTTAATCAAAGTATTATGTTGGCGCTATCTATGGTAGTTATTTCTTCCATGGTAGGAGCACCTGGTCTGGGAGCTGACGTATACCGGGCAGTAACAACCATTGAAACTGGAGTTGGTTTTGAAGCAGGTCTTGCAATCGTGGTTGTAGCAATTGTGATTGATAGACTTACTCAAAATATAGGTAAAAAAGAACAGGGAGGAAAAAAGTAAATGTTAAAAAAACTTATGGGAGTAACAGCAGCATTAGCACTATCTATTGGCTTAACAGCATGTGGAAATGAAGAAGCAAGCGGAAATGAAACTGTAGGAGATTCAGTAGATTACAAGATTGTTGGAATTGATCCAGGATCAGGTATTATGGATATAACGATCAACAAAATATTACCAGAGTATGGTCTTGAGGATAATTGGGATGTAGTATCAGGTTCTGGTGCGGCGATGACAGCAGCTTTAAAAAAAGCAATTACTAAGGAAGAGCCAATTATCGTGACAGGTTGGATCCCACACTGGAAATTTTCTGAATTTGATTTAAAAATGCTTGAAGATCCTAAAGGGCTCTACGGTGGTAAAGAGGATATCAATACAATCGTTCGTCAAGGGTTAGATGAGGATCTGCCAGGTGTATATTCGTTCTTTGACCAATTCGAATGGGGACCAGATGAGTTGCAAGACGTTATGGTTAAAATCGAAAACGGAACGGATGAGCAAGAAGCAGCAAAAGAGTGGGCTGCAGAAAATAAAGATATGGTTGATGCTTGGACTAAGGGAGTAGAATCTGGTAACGGTGAAGAAGTTAAATTAACATATGTTTCTTGGTCAGATGTTATCGCAAGTTCAAATGTAGTAAAATACGTATTGGAAAATGAGTTAAATTATTCAGTTAATTTAATTCAAGTTGATGCTGGCGCAATGTGGGCCGGTGTTGCTGACGGTAGTGCTGATGCTATGGTCGGCGCATGGTTACCTACCACACACGATAAGTATTACACTAAATTTGAGGGAGACTTCGTAGATCTTGGTCCAAACCTTACTGGTACACAAAATGGCCTTGTTGTTCCCGCTTATATGGACATTGATTCCATTGAAGATTTAAAAGATGCTGAATAAAAATGGTAACCCAAAAACCAACCTCATAAGAGAGGTTGGTTTTTTATTAGTTTGAAAAGTAACTTCTGAAATGATATAGAAACATAATTTACTCATAAATATGCGTGTGTTTATAATGCTACATTCCTTATAATCTATGGTTATCCCATATTGAAAAGGTCAACCAAAATATAGATTACGGTTGGTTTAATCAATTATTGATTCGGTCTAGATTTGAAGATGAGCGTGAGACGAAAAACAAATGAAAATGGGAATTATAGTTCTGGAAATAATGGAAGATAACGATTAGCCTTTCATAAATATGTGCAAAATAATAATGTCTTTGACGAACAGATCTATCTTCAGGATAAAATGATTTAAATTATAGTTTATCGTGTAGTCACAATAACTTGTAGTCGGATGCCACTTTTTTATATACTCAATTTCGTTTATAATTAACAAATAATAGTACGTATTTATATCAACTTGTGGTTTATTGAGGTCGGAAAGGTGTGTTCCCGGGTGGCACTATGTTCTCTTATGGCACCTAAGTAGGAGCGCCTACTCTTTTTCCAACTATAAGGATAAGGATGGTTATCATGAATAATATTCAGAAAAAAACAGACGTTATCCTAATAGGTGCCGGAGTCATGAGCGCCACTTTAGGGTCATTACTGAAAGAGTTAGCACCTGAATGGGAAATTAAAGTTTTTGAGAAACTTGCAAACGCAGGAGAAGAAAGCTCGAACGAATGGAATAATGCTGGGACAGGCCATTCTGCACTTTGCGAACTTAATTATACATACGAAAAGTCTGATGGTTCTATTGATATTAACAAAGCGATTAAAATTAATGAACAGTTTCAGCTTTCAAGACAATTTTGGTCTTATCTTGTGAATAGCAATATTATCCGTAATCCGCAGGAATTTATTAGACCGATACCCCATATGAGTTTTGTAAAAGGGGAGGCAAACGTTTCTTTTTTAAAAAAGAGATTTAAAGCGTTATCAAAAATCCCACTATTCCAAGGAATGGAATTTTCCGATGATCCAGAACAACTGATGGAGTGGTTTCCACTTATTATGGAAGGCCGTAAATTGAATGAACCAATAGCGGCAACAAAAATCGAGTCTGGAACGGATGTCAATTTTGGTGCGTTAACACGTAAGTTGTTTGCCCATCTGGAAAATAAGAATGTAGAGGTACACTATAAGCATAGTGTTAAGAATATTATACGTACGAGTGATGGTTCATGGAATTTGGAAGTGCATGATATTGAAAATGATAAAATCAAATACCATAATGCAAAATTCGTATTTATCGGCGCCGGGGGTGGTAGTCTTCCTTTACTACAAAAGACCGGTATTCCTGAGTCGAAGAATATCGGAGGTTTTCCTGTAAGCGGATTATTTATGGTATGTAGTAATCCAGATGTTGTAAAGCAACATCATGCAAAAGTTTATGGTAAAGCTAAGGTTGGTGCTCCTCCAATGTCTGTCCCTCATCTTGACACAAGATATATTGATAACCAAAAATCATTACTCTTTGGACCGTTTGCAGGGTTTTCACCAAGATTCTTAAAAACGGGTTCTGTTTTTGATTTAGTAGGCTCCATAAAGCCGTATAATATTCTTACGATGTTAGCGGCAGGAGTAAAAGAGATGGGATTGACAAAATACTTAATTCAGCAAGTTTTATTGTCGAATGAAAAGCGCATGGAACAATTACGAGAGTTTATCCCGGACGCTAAAAGCGAAGATTGGGATGTTATAGTAGCGGGACAACGTGTGCAAGTTATTAAAAATCATGAAATTGAAGGGAAGGGAACTCTTCAATTTGGCACCGAAGTTGTAAATTCTGCTGATGGCTCGATAGCAGCGTTGCTCGGTGCATCTCCTGGTGCTTCTACTGCTGTTCATGTAATGCTTGAGGTACTAGAGAAATGCTTTCCACAACAATGGAAGACTTGGGAACAGAAAATAAAAGAAATGATTCCTTCTTACGGAATATCGTTAGCGGAGGATCGAGAGCTATTTGAACATATTCATACTTCAACAACGGAAACACTTAATTTAAATGAAGATGAACCCGTTTATAGTTAATACTGTAAATACAGCTTTAAAGAAAACAAAATGAACATAAGATTGTGATGTTACGTACCCTAGTTACTGGACTGATAAAAAAGTCCTTTAGCTGGGGTTTCTTATATCCTTTAGCTTATCAATAACTAATAAGAACATATGCAGAAATGGATATCAAGTGTTCGAAACAATAGGCATTGTCGTATCAACGTTACTTAGAAGCGCCTTTCTGAAACAATCTACCACGTTCGCAACTTTCCACAGGTTAATATATGCCTCCTTTAATTCAATTAATAGATAATTGTCTGTTTCAAAGTAAGCATTCTTAAATCTAGTGTATCTCCATTTGCTACATCCTGCGCATGAATAACCTTAAAGAGCATATGTTTTAGTAACAAATAACCTGTTTAAATCATTCGTCCATTTAATATATAGGGAGAGGTTTTGTTCTTTAGAGACATTTGTTATATGAAGACTACAGTTTTTGAAACATGAAACATTTCCTTTATATAAAATTACATAAAGCTAGTTCTTTTTGCTTTCATTTTATTAATGATTAAATTATAATAATTTTAATTAGAAAATCAATATTAGATTCTGAATTTACAGAGAAAGGGGAAATATGATGGATTCCAAAGAACAAGCTAAAGTTGGGGGCTGCCCATTTCACCATGGGAGTGCAACTACTGAAAAATCTAGCGGAACAACGAATAAGGATTGGTGGCCGAACCAGTTAAACTTGAACATTCTACATCAACATGACCAAAAATCAAACCCTATGGGAGAAGATTATAATTATGCAGAGGAATTTAAAAAGCTAGACTATGACGCGTTAAAGAAAGATCTTCATGATCTAATGACGGATAGCCAAGATTGGTGGCCAGCCGACTATGGTCATTATGGTCCGTTCTTTATTCGGATGGCTTGGCATGCAGCAGGTACATATCGTACAGGAGATGGTCGTGGAGGTGGCGGAACTGGTGCACAGCGCTTTGCCCCACTTAATAGCTGGGCAGACAATGGCAACCTTGATAAAGCCCGTCGATTACTATGGCCAATTAAGCAAAAATATGGTAACAAGATTTCTTGGGCAGACTTGCTCCTTCTAACCGGTAATGTTGCCATTGAATCAATGGGCGGCAAGACTTTTGGTTTTGGGGCTGGACGTGCAGACATTTGGCATCCAGAAGAAGACATTTACTGGGGCTCTGAAACAGAAATGCTAGGAGATAACCGTTATACAGGTGATCGTGAACTTGAGAATCCCCTTGCTGCAGTTCAAATGGGACTCATATATGTCAATCCTGAAGGTCCAAACGGCAATCCAGATCCGCTTGCAAGTGCTCGTGATATTCGCGAGACCTTCACACGTATGGGAATGAACGATGAAGAAACAGTTGCATTAACGGCTGGGGGTCACACTTTTGGAAAGGCACATGGTGCAGGAGATGCTGCACATGTAGGTCCAGAACCGGAAGCTGCACCGATTGAAGCGCAAGGCTTAGGTTGGTTAAGCTCACATGGAACTGGTAAGGGTCGCGATACGATCACAAGTGGTATTGAAGGTGCTTGGACTGCAAACCCGACACAATGGGATAATGGATACTTTGACTTGCTTTTTGGTTATGAATGGGAGCTTACAAAGAGCCCGGCTGGTGCACATCAGTGGGTTCCTGTTAATCCTGTTGAGGAAGACCTTGCACCAGATGCAGAGGACTCGTCTGTTCGTGTTAAAACAATGATGACGACTGCAGATATGGCTTTGCGTGAGGATCCAGAATATGCAAAAATTGCACGTCGATTCCATGAAAATCCAGAAGAATTTGCAGATGCATTTGCTCGTGCATGGTTCAAACTATTACATCGTGATATGGGGCCTCGCACAAGGTATCTTGGACCGGAAGTTCCAGAAGAAGAGCTAATTTGGCAAGATCCAATCCCAACTGTTGATTATGAACTAACGGAAGAAGAAGTGGAGAAGATTAAAGTATTAGTCCTTGATTCCGGACTTACAATTGGCGAGCTTGTGACTACAGCTTGGGCATCAGCAAGTACGTTCCGTGGCTCTGATTATCGTGGAGGAGCGAATGGTGCACGTATTCGTCTTGCACCACAAAAGGACTGGGAGGTAAACCAACCGAAACAACTTGAAAAAGTGCTAATTGTACTTGAAGACATTCAAAGTCATCTAGATAAAAAAGTTAGCATTGCAGATCTGATTGTGCTTGGTGGTAGTGTTGCAGTGGAGAAGGCGGCTCAAGATGCAGGATTCGATGTAACAGTTCCATTTACTCCGGGACGTGGCGATGCAACAGAAGAGCAAACGGATGTTGAAAGTTTTGATGTGCTCGAGCCTTATGCTGATGGTTTCCGTAATTATCAGAAAAAAGAGTATAGTGTAAGCCCTGAAGAACTTCTAGTAGATAAAGCACAATTGCTTGGTTTAACAGCACCTGAGATGACTGCACTTATTGGTGGTATGCGTGTTTTAGGTACGAACTATGGTGGAACGAAACACGGTGTTTTCACTGACCGAGTTGGAACTCTTACGAATGATTTCTTTGTAAATCTATTAGATATAGGAGTAGAATGGAAGCCTGTAGGTGGTGGAGTATATGAAGGACGCAACCGCCAGACAGGAGAAGTCGTCCGTACAGCAACTAGAGTTGATCTAGTCTTCGGTTCAAATTCACAACTCCGTGCTATTGCAGAAGTTTATGCACAAGATGATAATAAAGAAAAGTTTGTACGTGACTTTATCTCTGCTTGGGTCAAAGTGATGAATGCTGATCGTTTTGATCTTAGGAAATAGCAGATAGCAGATAGCAGAATAGCAAAAAAATAATACTTTAGAAAAGATAGGAGGTACACAATCTCCTATCTTTTTTTATGAAAATTTGCATAAGTTGGTTCATTAAGTCAAAGGTTAATGTGAGACAAGCCTAATACAGTTGTGAATAAGTACATATTATAAGTAGGTGAAGCATTTTAAGCTTGTATTATATAGTTCGTTACGAAACATAAGCAAATGTTTTTCAAGATCGGTGATGAAGCTATACAATAAAAACAGAGTAGGAGGGATATAAATGCACATAGAGATGTGGACGGACTTTGCTTGACCATTTTGCTATATAGGCAAAAGGCGTCTGGAGGACGCTATTCAGAAGGTTGATTATCCAGTGGAAGTAACGTACAGGTGTTTTGAATTAGAACCAACAATGGAACGGGAAGTAAAGGAAAACATATATGAAAAATTGGCGAAAAAGTATGGGATGAGTATAGAACAAGCAAAGGCTAATACAGAAAATATGGTTCGAATGGCTAAGGAAGTTGGTTTAGATTATCAGATGGACAACCTCGTTTTAACCAATACGTTTGATGCCCATCGTGTAACAATGTTCGCGAAAAAACAAGGCTTAATGAAAGAAATGACTGATCGAATTTTACATGCTTATTATACGGAGTCAAAGCATATTGGTGATCATGAAACATTAACAGAATTGGCTGTAGAAGTTGGGTTAGATAGTGAGGCCGTAGCGAACATGTTGGCTAGTAATGATATGTCAGAAGAAGTTCGCCGCGATGAGCAACAAGCGCAGCAGTATGGTATTACTGGTGTTCCATTCTTCCTCATTAATGGGAAGTATTCACTTAATGGTGCCCATCCAACAGAAACATTTGTTCAGGCTTTAAATCAAGTAAAAGAAAAAGAAACGTCATAATTGACTTAATATTATCGGATAATTAGAGGGTTTTTAACGACTCTATCTTCAGTCCAAATTCATAAACTGGCGTGTTTTTTAGAAGTTCACGCTCAGAAGATAACAAAAAAGTTTGTGTTTGCCCTTATCTCTGCTTGGGTATAAGTCATCTCAGTAATAAAGCGAGGTTACCGATACATCCATGCTCAAATTCTTTATAACGATGAACGTCAAAAGATTATGTTTTAACTAAGTAAAGTTCATTATTCAAAAGCATTGGTGTTTCTCCAATGCTTTTGCCTTTTTCATAACCACGGCCTTCATGATAATTTAATAATATAAGAATAGGATAACGGTCTTCTAATGAAGCAAATAATGTTACGGGATAGGTCTTCTGTTAGATTGGAGTATCCATCTTATTGTATTTTCAGAAAAAACACATAAATATTGATAAAATGACAACTTCATCATATTAAGCTATAATGAACAAGTTCTAATCACCTTTCAGTAGAAGGGGTTTTTTTATGATTATTTTACAAAATGTAAGTAAAAGTTTTTCGCAGTATCAAGCTATTAAATCGGTATCCTTAACGATAAACAATAGAGATATTTATGGCATTATAGGAGCAAGTGGTGCGGGAAAATCTACACTTCTACGTCTGATGAATCTATTAGAAGTACCAGACGAAGGTGAAGTAGAAATTAACGGGCAATCTTTAACAAGTTTGAATAGCAAAAAACTTCGGCAAGCACGTCAATCCATTGGGATGATCTTTCAACATTTTAATCTTGTGGCGAATAAAACGGTTTTTGATAACGTCGCTGTACCATTAGAATTGGCAAAAGTTCCAAAGAAGAAACGTCGAATGCGAGTAATGGAATGTCTTCAATTTGTTGGTTTAAGCCATGTAATGGAAAAATACCCTGCTGAATTAAGCGGAGGGCAAAAGCAGCGAGTTTCAATTGCGAGAGCCTTAGCGAATCAGCCGGAGGTATTGTTATGTGATGAACCAACCTCTTCACTTGATCCTAACACAACTGCTGAAATATTAGGTGTATTAGAAAATATTAATCAACGTCTCGGTGTTACCATTGTCATTGTCAGTCATGAGATGGAAGTGATTAAAAGTATATGTAATCGCGTATCTGTCATGGCAGCGGGAGAAGTGTACGAAACACTATCAATCGAACCAACAGGAATTCACAATTTAAGTAGTAATCCAAGTTGGTTTGTAGAACAATTAACATAGGTTG
This sequence comes from Salirhabdus salicampi, assembly GCF_024259515.1. Taxonomy (NCBI): domain Bacteria; kingdom Bacillati; phylum Bacillota; class Bacilli; order Caryophanales; family Bacillaceae; genus Salirhabdus; species Salirhabdus salicampi. The sequence goes on from NZ_JANBWE010000003.1 coordinate 86,732, forward strand.
GTGAATATAACCATGCCTGAAATTTTAATTCAATATCAATCCGAGATTTGGAAGGCCATCATAGAAACCTTTATAATGGTAGGTTTTTCGATTTTAGCTGCTGTATTAATAGGGCTTCCGGTAGGAACGTTACTTTTTCTCTGCAGAAAAGGAAAAATTCTTGAGAACCAGTTTGTCTTTTCCTCACTCAATCTATTAGTAAATATTATACGGTCTTTTCCGTTTTTACTATTAGTGGTGTTTTTAATTCCATTTACAAGAATCATAGTTGGAACGGCAATTGGAACGGCAGCTGCTACTGTGCCGTTATCCATCATTGCCATTGCCCATTATTCACGATTAGTTGAACAATCTTTATTAGATGTGCCGAAAGGTGTAATTGAAGCGGCTGTTTCAATGGGAGCATCAATGAAAGAAATTATTTTTAAGTTCCTTTATGTAGAAGCACGTTCTGGGCTGGTGTTTGGATTAACAACGTCGATTGTTAGCTTCATTTCCTATTCGACTATTATGGGTGTAGTCGGAGGGGGCGGTATAGGGGACTTTGCGATTCGTTACGGGTACCAACAATTTAAAACCGACTTAATGTTCTATATGATTATCATTATGGTCATCATAGTACAGTTCATTCAATTTACTGGTACTACAGTTTCGAGAATGATAGATAAAAGATGAAAATAAGGAGAAAATATAAATGAAAAAACTATCTTTTTTAATACTAACGACATTTTTATTAATATTAGCTAGCTGTGGTCAAAATGAGGCAGAAGAAAATGATAATACACATGCAAACGCAGACGAAGAAGAAGTAACGTTAAAAGTGGCTTCATTAATTCCACCAATGACGGAAATTCTTGAACTTGTAAAACCAAAATTAGCAGAGGAAAATATTAACCTTGAAATGGTCGTATTAAGTGATAATGTACAACCAAACACTGCACTAGCAGCAAATGAAGTAGATGCAAACTTCTTTCAACATGTTCCGTATATGGAGGAATATAATCGCAGCAATGATGCGAATTTAGTTCCGGTAGAACCTATTTACTTTGCCAATTATGGTGTTTATTCAAAAGAGTACGATTCAATGGAAGAGCTACCAAAGGGCGCTGTCGTAGCGATTGCAAATGATGTCTCAAATGTCGACCGTTCTTTAGCTTTATTAGCTCAACATGATGTTATCACGTTGAAAGAAAAAACAGGCCCATATTATACGAAGGCAGATATCATTGATAATCCGAAAAACTATGAATTTGAAGAAGTGGATTTATTAATGTTAGCCAGAACATATGAAGACGCTGATGCAGTTGTTATGACTCCTGCTTATGCTGCACCACTCGGATTGACACCTAAAAGTGACGCTCTTCTTACAGAAGGGGTAGAAAATGATTTTGCGATTACATTAATCACACGTGAAGATAATGTTGATTGGGAGCCGATTCAAAAGCTTGCCGAAGTAATGACAAGCCCGGAAGTTCGTGAATTTTTAGAAGAAAATTATGATGAAACGGCTATTCCAGCATTTTAATGGATGATACAGGGGATGTTCCTAAAGAGTTGTTAAAGCTCTTGTAGGGACATCTTTTTTTATATAAGAATTAACTCATAGCCCCCTTTTAAAAAAATAATGGAAAATCTTAATATTCCCCGACATTGCATCGCAACAAACATGGAACCGCTTCCAAGCGCAACAAAAAACTCACACCCCTTGTTAGATTTTCTAACAAGTTAATTGTATGAATTTTCCGACCATAGTAACTTATTAACTAACAAGTTGACCATCACTAATTACGTAAAGGGGAGAAAGTTTTAATGGAAATTGCATTAATGGATAATGTATGGGTAATCATTGGTACATTTTTAGTTTTACTGATGTTAGGGGGCTTTATTTTACTAGAGGCCGGTTCGACTCGAATGAAAAACGCTGGTCACATAGCTGGTAAAACAATCTTCACTGCAGGTATTGGTTCATTAGTTTTCTGGGCAGTAGGATGGGGATTTATTTACGGAGAAGGAAACGCATTTATCGGATTGTCTGATTTCTTTTATGGAGATTCATCATTTAGTGGAGAAGGGTTATCTCCAGCAGTTGATTTTATGTTTCAAATGATGTTCGCGTTAATCGCATTAACAATTGCTTTTGGCGGATTTGCTGAACGTGCAAAGCTATCGTCATATATTATTTTTGCTGTTTTGTTCTCAGCGCTTGTATATCCAGTCGTAGCGCATTGGATTTGGGGTAGTGGCTGGTTAGCTGATCATGGTAAGCAAGACTTCGCAGGTTCAACGGTGGTTCACTTAACAGGTGCAATGGCAGCACTAGCAGCTACGTTAATCTTGAAACCACGCATTGGTAAATATAATAAGGATGGCTCGTCTAATGATCTTGCAGGACATAACCAAGTATACACTGCATTGGGTGTATTACTATTGTGGGTAGGTTGGTTTGGCTTTAACGGTGGTAGTACTTTTGAAGTGGCTGGTGCTTTCTTTGGTTTCGCCATTTTAAATACACAATTAGCTGCAGCAGCGGGTGCCGTATCGGCAATGTTCGTTGTGTGGGCTTTAACGGGTAAAGCGGATGTTCCGACAACATTAAATGGTGCATTAGCAGGCCTTGTAGCGATAACAGCTCCTGCAGGCTTCGTAGAACCTTGGGCGGCAGTAATTATCGGTATGATCGGTGGAGTTATTGTCGTATTCAGTATGAGATTATTTGATAAAGCAAAAATTGATGATCCAATATTCGCACTATCTGTTCACGGTACCGTAGGTGTATGGGGCACATTGGCTAATGGACTCTTCGCAGTACCAGCTTATTCAACTGAAATAGGCTGGGGGCAAGCCGGCTTATTTTATGGCGGTGGTTTTACCCAATTAGGAGTACAAACAATTGGGGTTGTAGCTAGTGGTTTATATGCTTTTGTTGCTTCCTTTATTATTCTAAAGGTTATGGATAAAGTGATGGGAGGTATTCGAGTATCGGAAGAAGAGGAAATTGTCGGGCTTGACTTAAGTGAGCACGGTGGTTACGGTTATCCAGAGAATATTCCGAGTGAAAGTGGGCAAAAGGGAGCCTAGTCTCACGAATGATCGTTGAAACAAGGGGGAAACATTCATGAATAGCTATGAAGATATAAAGAAATGGCGACAAACGAATATAAATACTGTTTCAACGAATCATGTAGCGTTAAACAAATTCCATGATGAAGTAATGAAAGCAACAATTAGTATTGCTATAGAAAAGGTGCAGAATGAGTGGGGGAATCCTCCCGCTCCTTTTGCTTTCTTTTTAATGGGAAGTGCTGGGCGGTTTGAACAGTCATTATGGAGTGATCAGGATCACGGTATTATTTTTGGGGGGAGTCAGGGGTGTCAAAGTTACTTTTTACGATTAGGTCAAGAAATCGTGAATGGGTTAGAGCATGTAGGCTATATACGATGTGATGGAAATGTAATGGCCTCTAATCCGCTTTGGTGCCAGTCTTTGACTAGTTGGAAACAACAAGTTTCTAACTGGTTAATAGATGCAAACTGGACGTCATTGCGTCACATTTCTACATTCTTTGATTCAAGAGTACTATTAGGTGATAGGCAAATGTTAGAACGTATTAAACAACATGCCTTTTCAACATTAAGTCGCCAACCAAGCTTATACCTTCGTTTAGTAGAAAATGTTGAATTTATGAAAAAAGGAGTAGGTGTTTTCGGTCAATTACTTCCAGAATTATATGGTGAACACACCGGGCAAATACAATTTAAAAAAACAACGTACTTTCCATATGTAAATGCGTTACGATTACTAGCAATAAAAGAAGAAATTCAAGGTTCATCTACTCTTTCAAGATTTCACCAAATAAAAGGAAAACACCCCTCTATTTATTATTATGAACAATACTTTATGAAGTTACTTCAGTTTCGTCTGCACTTCTTAAAAGATGTACAAAGTTATTCTGACGTTCATCTCATATCCGTCGAAAGGTTAACAAAGAAAGAGAAGAAAGAACTTAAAAACTTGATGAAAAAAGGTTATGAACTTTTTTCTTCTACAAAAAAAATATTAGAAAATGAGTGTTCCACATGGTAATGAATCATATGATTCAATTCATGAAGCAAATTTCAGGTCGGTTTATTTCAAATGATTATACATCTTTATCAGACCCGCATCAAATAGCATATCTTCGAAACTTGCAAAGAGAAATAAAAAAAAATGATGTGCTAAATATACCATTTGATGATTTACAAGTCGTTGTATTTGATATAGAGACTACTGGCTTTTACCCATATAAAGGGGATCGAATTTTAACCATAGGTGCTGTAAAGATGGTAGGTGATCAGATTTTTGAAGATGATACATTTTACTCGGCCATCTATAGTGAAGAAGGGCCGTCCGAGAAAATAGAAAAGCTTACAGGCATAACAAAAGAACAGTTAATGAAAGCCCCGCCTCTTCAGGAAGTGCTAAGGCAATTTTACCAATTTGCGAAAAGTGATACTCTCGTTGCACACCATTCTAATCATGAAAAACAATTTATGAAGCGTGCCAACTGGGAAGCTTTGAAAACAAACTTCCAACACCGTATTCTTGATACGACGTTTTTAATGAAACCAATTGGCCCGGAGTTAAACCTTACTTCACTTGATGAATATTGTGATTACTTCGGCATATATAACGAACAAAGACATCATGCTCTTTATGATGCGATTGCAACCGCCAATATATGGTCAGAGGGCATACGCAGCGTGAAACAGTTAGGTTATAGTAACTTAAACGACTTATACTCCTATTTAGCGAACGAGCTATAGCAAGGAATTAAGGGCTTTAGCTATTTCTCGATTTTAAAATTACGTCATGTTCATTGTCTGTGCTAGTTTGACTCCTTTTTTCTTATAATCATTACTAGAAACACAATCTAGCATTTAGTTTTGATCAAAACGATATATGTATGCTTTCACTATAATGCCATCATTAGCAGGTTCAAAATCAAATTCGGGTAATCGTTTGAAACCTAACTTCTCATATAATTGAATAGCATCCTTCATAAAATCTCCGGTATGTAAACCTATAGAGGCATAATGCCTTGCTTTTACTCGTGTCATACATTCTTTAATCAAGGCTAATGCCACGCCTTTCCCCCTTGCTTCGGGAGAGACTGCAAGCATGCGAATTTCAGGATATTCGAGTTGATTTATAAATTCGTAAGCTTCCACTTTTGCTGGGAATAAGACAACACTCCCTACCATTTCCTCATTTATCTCTGCGATGATCACGTCTACATTCGGTTGCTGATCTACATTGGAAGTCAATGTAGCTTTGAGTGCATTCCAGTGATCTTCAGGAAGCACTTTAGCATATTCACGGTAAGCATGTATTCTTTGCTTTTGGACTTGCTTTAATATACTTTGGTCAGCATCATAGATTTTTATTTCTTCCATTGTTCATCTACCTTCCTGTAAATAGGAATTTTTCTTCCTTTTTACTTAACCTTTCCCGGCCATGTGCCGTGTTCCAACCGGATAGATCAGGCCCTTTCGGTAATACTTTCAGCTGTTCTTTATGGGGTGATAACGTAATGGAAAGATGATAATGTCTTTTAATCGCATTAAAGTCAGTTGTGTCCCCAAACCCTGGAGTTTGGTATAGATCCCGTACATAGTCCCATAAATGATGGTATTCCCGGATTAAATTTCGATTCGCATAAAAGGCAGTAAAGTAGGCGATATCAAAGCGTACGAGGGTTGTGTATAACCGAACGTCCGAATCGGTTATATAGTCCCCGAATAAATAGCGTTGTTTAGAAAGACGCCCTTCTAATTGGTCTAATCTATGGAATAAAGCATCGTAAGCTTCTTCATATGCTTCTTGCGATTGAGCAAAACCACATTTATATACACCATTATTTATATCTTGAAAAATGACATCGTTCATGTGTTCAATGTCTCCACGTAAGTGTTCAGGATATAAATCCGGACTGTTTTCTTTATGATATGGTTTCCATACGGTTTCAAAGTAATTTGTCAGTTTAAAGTAATCGTTATTAACTACTTTCCTCTTTTTCAAATCAACGATGACAGGTACAGTAGGTCTGCCATCATATTGATGATCAGTATGTTTATAAATTTCACTTAAATATGTAATTCCTAAAACTGGGTCAACACCGTGTTCATCTAACGCGAATTCCCAATCCACTCGTTCAATGTTTGGCCTTATTGGACTCGTTGTGCCTAAGCTGATTACGTCCTCTAAACCTAAAATTCTCCGTACAATGACAGCGCGATGTGCCCAAGGACAAGCCGGTGACCAAATTAGTCGATAACGTTTCGGTTCCACTGGCAATTCGTTAACTTTCGACCCAAAGGGGGTTGTAAATTGATTCATTTGCCGTTTGAAAGATCCATCTTTACTAATCTCGGCAGGCTTTTTACGTATCAAGGCAATCATCCTTTCTAATAGGGAAGAAGCAAGTTTCTATAAGGTTATAATATGTAAACCTTTCCGTCAATTTGTTACGAAAAAGGTAAGATAAATTAAATTCATGGATTTATTAAACAAAAATTGCGATACTATAGTTCGAAGAATAGACGAAATAAAAATAGGGGGATTTATTGTGGAAATAGGTTTAAGTACTTTTGTTGAAACAACTCCAGACCCAAAGACAGGAAAAGTGATTAGTCACGCTCAAAGAATTCGTGAAGTTGTCGAGGAAATTGTTCTGGCTGATCAAGTAGGACTGGATGTATTTGGGGTTGGGGAGCACCATCGAAAGGATTTTGCTGCTTCGTCTCCTGCGGTCATCTTAGCGGCAGCGGCATCTCAAACAAAACAGATTCGGTTAACAAGTGCCGTCACTGTTTTATCATCTGACGATCCTGTTCGTGTATTTCAAAATTTCGCAACTGTAGATGGGCTTTCTAACGGGAGAGCCGAGATTATGGCGGGTAGAGGTTCATTTATTGAATCCTTTCCACTGTTTGGATATGATTTGCATGATTATGAAGAGTTGTTTGATGAAAAGCTAGAGTTATTACTTAAGTTACGCGATGCGGAAATGGTGTCGTGGAAAGGGAAGCATAGACCTGCTATCAATAATAGAGGGGTTTATCCACGTCCAGTTCAAGACCCATTGCCAATATGGATCGGAAGTGGAGGAAACCCACAATCTGTTGTTCGTGCTGGAACTTTAGGATTGCCTCTTGTATTAGCCATTATTGGTGGACGTCCATTACAGTTCGAACCGCTTGTTCGTTTATATAAACAAGCAGCTGCACAGGCTGGTCATGATGTATCAAAGCTTCCAATTGCATCTCACTCCCACGGTTTTGTAGGAGAAGATACTGACACAGCAGCGAACCAGTTTTTCCCTTCCACTCAGCAAGTGATGAATGAAATTGGTCGAGAAAGAGGATGGGGTCATTATGATAGAGCAGCATTTGATGCGGCGCGAAGTTTCGAAGGAGCTCTTTACGTAGGGGATGTAGAAACAGTAGCACAAAAAATTATTTATCTACGTAAAAACGTAGGTATTACACGATTTATGTTGCACTGTCCACTCGGAACAATGCCTCATGAGGATGTCATGAGGTCAATTGAATTACTCGGAAAAGAGGTTGCTCCACGGGTTCGTGAAGAAATTTCCAAGTGGGAAAGTGGTCAATAATAGTACTGCAAAATGTTCTCAACATGTATTTTGGGGGTCCGTTTTCTTTCTCAAAATAGCAGTAGTTATCACTAAGTAATATTGTGTTTAAAGGAAGTAGGAGGGAATGTATGAAAGTATTAGTTATCGTTGTACATCCATCTTTACAAGATTCAAGGCTAAATGCGGCATTAAAATCAGCTATTGATCACGAGCCAAACATTACGGTTCATGACCTATACAGTACTTATCCTCGTGAGCAAATTAATGTAAAAAAAGAGCAGCAATTATTAGAAGAGCATGATCGTATTGTCTTTCAATTTCCAAACTATTGGTATAGTTATCCCCCTCTTTTAAAGAAATGGTTTGATGAAGTGTTGGAACGTGGCTGGGCTTTTAAAGAGGGCTTTGCCCTTCGGGGTAAGGAGCTTGGGGTTGCTATAAGTTCAGCCTTTACTCCTGAAGAGTATCGATTTGATGGGCTTCACCGGTTTACAATCGAACAAATTTTAGCTCCATTTTACGCTACTTGTAACTTTATTCGAGCAAAAACAATCCCTATATTTAAAACATTTGAGGAAAGTATAGATACGACGGAAGAACTTATTGAACATGCGAATAAATATGTTCAACATTTGAAAGCGCCATATTCGTTTCACTACAATTCCTATTAAAAAAGGTTGGACTAATGATAGTCCAACCTTTTACCTTATTTATTGAAGAGAATCTTTAACTTCAGCTTCTACTTCTTCGTCAACCCAAGTCGTCCATACATCCTCTTTTTCTTCGAGGAACCAAATAACAGCATCATTAATTTGCGCATCGTTTTCTTGCATGTATGCTAATGCTTCGGCTGTTAATAAACTACTTGATTGATAATCCGTTAAAAACTGTGCTACTTCAGGGGCTCTTTCTGGTAAAGATTGTGTAGCTGCTACAACCACTTCGTTCGGTGGAAATTCACTACCGTAGCCATTATCCCATTTTTCTTGGGAGAATTGAGGTTCTTCTAATAACGTTAAGTCATATTTACCAGTAATCCAAGTCGGTTCCCAATAGTAACCAACCCATGGTTCACCTTTTTGGAATGCCGTTTCAATTGAAGCTGCTAATGCTGCAGCAGAACCAGGTTTAAAGAAATTATATTTATCATCTAACCCATAAGTACTTACTTTTTCTTCCATAATCATCGTAGCATCCCATCCGGATGGTCCACCCATAATACGTCCTTTATCTGGATTTTCAGGGTCTTGGAATAGCTCCGGGTATTTTGCAAGATCAGCAACCGTTTTCAAGTCCGGTGCAATTGGGTCTATTCCTCTTTTGTCGTCACCCTCAATGACAAATGTTGGAACATAAAATCCTTGAGCATTATCGTCGAAGTTGACGCCTAGCTCAACTACCTCTCCACTTTCGATAATTTCATCGTATAGTTCAGAAGAGTTACCAGTCCATACTTCCATATAAGCGTCTACATCACCATTTTTTAAGCCTGTTAATGTGATAGGAGTAGAACCAGTTACTGCATCTGTTTCATAACCATATCCATTTTCAACAATATATTGAGCTAAAGCGGTATGAAAACGAACACTATCCCAATCTCCATTACCGAATACAATTTCCTCTTTCTTTTGTCCGTTTGAATTGCTTTCTTCTGAACCGCAAGCTGTTAATGCAACAATTAATAACGTAAATAAAATCGTTTTGATAGTCTTTTTCGTCGTTGTTTTCATAACATCCTCCAATGTAGTAGTTTTATAGTTTCCTATTGCTTTTGCTGATGGGTAGTTAACTTCGTGTTTAGTAACATAAAGATATGTATACTGTTATACCTAACGAAGTGAACCATCAGCATACCCCCCTTACGAACTGTTACTTAAAAAATTTTATAAGATTCAAAACATAAACTCAAATTGCATTCTTATGCATTATTCCGGTTAAAACATGATGAGAGGCTATCTCGTTCGTTCAGTGATTGACATCATACAAAAGGACTCATTTATGAAGCTATTCATCTATTTACTCCTAATTTAGAGCTTTAGCGACATATTACACTCAAGATGGTAAGAAAAAATATAGAAGTTAATAAAAAATCCAATATATGTAATTTGTTAGGGAGTTTGTTCTATAAAAATGGGTGTAGGAGGAGGTTTTTAAGTATAAAAGACCATTCAATAAAAAGTAAATTATTGGTAACATCAAAGAGAACTTATAAGAATATAGATTCATAATCAATGTAAATCCATAACGAAAGGGCAAACTTAGTGAAAACTAAGGGCGCAAAGCCACGGGTCTAAGGTAGTAAATCTACTATGATGGCTGGGTTACCGAATACAAATGGACAAGCCCTTTCTGACTTGGAGGAAAGGAGAACATTTTGAAAAGATTACTTTACAAGACTTTTATTTGTTTCTTAGCTTTCTTATTAATCGCGACGAGCTTTGTACCAGGCTTAAACAAATTGAATGTTAATGCAGCAACACCGGAAATATTTTTCGGTCCTGGTCTAGATGCTTGGCTACCACAGCCTGGAGGTCCTCCCAGCGGGACAGACAACTTTTCCGCCCTTGCTTCAAGTGGGGAAAGGAGAGACCCATCACAACCACCACAAATGTGGGGAGTCGAACCAAGTGATTTACCAGAGGAATTACAATCTACTTATTTAAATGAATTTGTTCGCTTACCACAGGGGGATGTTTATTACCAAGCGGATGATTTTATTTTACCATCATACGGCTTTCCAATTACGATTCAACGATTATATCAATCGAAACACCAAAATGATAAATCTGCCTTTGGTTATGGGTGGAACTTTCCATATGCTCACTCTATTGAAATGTTTGAGGACTTCAATATATCCGAATTTCGGCCCGATGGCACAGTTGTAAACTATATATATCATCAAGAAGATGAAGAGTTAATGGTAGATGAGTACGATGGTGATGAAAGTATCTACTACCCTTTAGACGAGGGGTACTACACGACAGAAGGTAATGATGTAGCCGAATTAAAGCGTGTAAGTAAAGATGAGTATGAAGTAGAGATGCCAAATGGCACCGTCTATACATTTTACGGATATAAAGCATCATGGAGGGAAAATGCAGACCCAAAGGCTGGGAAAATAACTGCTATCCACGATCGTCAAGGGAATGAAGTATCGATTAGTTATGACCATTCAGGAAACATTACATCGATTTCGAGTGACGATGGCCGAAAATTAACCTTTCAATATGATAATGGTCTTATTACATCTATGACCAATCCACTTGGACAGCAAACAACATATACTTATGATAATGATTTATTACAAACCGTTACATATCCAGATGGTACATTGGAGACTTATACATATAAAAATGGAAAATTAGTATCTATTACCCGTTCTGGCGAAGGAACATATGAAATTAGTTATAACGGAGGACAAGTTACAAAGGTACTACACGAAGGGGATTACCTGTACCATTATTCCTATCAAGGCAATAAAATTGAAGAAACAAACGGTGAAGGAGCTAAGACGACCTACTACTACAACGAGGAGCAAATTGCGAAGAAAGTGGCTCCTAATGGTGATGTCTATCAATATCATTACGATGACCAACAACGTTTAGAAGAGGTTGTAGGACCTGATGAGACAGTTACATACGCTTATGATGCAAATCATCATATAACAAACACGGTATCATCATTAGGTGAAGAGACATCTGTAACGTATGATGATCAGTTAAATTTGCCAATAAAAACAGAAGACGAGATCGGAAATATATGGCGTAGACAATATGATGAGGCTGGGAATCTTATCGAATTAACATACCCACAAGGATCAAAGGAGTTCTTTGAATATGATGCTCGTGGTTTATTGACGAAGACGATAAATGGGGACAAGCATGAGACGAACTACGAATATGATCAATATGGTCAATTAAGCAAGATGGTTGATCCTAAAGGGAATGTTACAAAATATAAATATAATGAAGTCGGGCAATTAATTGAGTACACATTACCAAACGGAGCTGCTACTCATTATGAATATGATGAGAGAAATCGCCTTCTTAAAGTAACAGACACAAAAAGCCAGGTGATTGAGTACAAATATGACGGTCATGGTAGGTTAGTTGAGGAGAAGTTGCCGAATGGTTCCTCCACCCGTTATACCTACAATAAAAAAGGGCAAGTCGTAGAAAAACTGGCACCAAATGATGCTACTTTTGCGTACGAATATGATGCAATGGGTCAATTAACTCGAATTGAAGGTCCATCCCGTTACTACGTCCAGTACGAATATGATGACTTAGGTAGATTGGTTCATACAACTGGTAACGGAATAATGGAAGAATCCTTTGAATACGATAGTTTAAATAATGTGACAACACATACGACACCGTACGAAACGTGGTCGTACGAATATAACCAGCAAGGTTTAATTACGGAAATATACCGAGATGATACGTTATTTACAACTTATCGTTATGATAAAAATGGTTTTCCGAAAGAAGTCATAGATGTAGATGGGAATACTTTTACTTTGGAACACGACTCCGTTGGTCGCCTACTGCGGAGTGTAGAACCCAATGGAGCAGAAACGAAATATGAGTATAACGATTTCGGCAATGTCACGAAAGAAGAGAATGCCTTAGGTGATGTAACGAGATATGAATACAATGCGTTGCAGCAACTGACAAAGGTAATAGGCCCAGATGGGGAAGAGACCACATACACATATGATGCGCTTGGAAATGTATTAAGTATTATAGACCCCTTAGGATATATAACGACCTTTTCATATGATGGTTTAGGACAGCTAATATCTGAGACAGACGCAAACGGGAAAGAGACAACATATAGCTATAATGAGCTCGGACTAATGGATAGTTTTACCACACAATCTGGTCAAATCTATCAATTTCATTATGATGACATGGGAAACGTAATCAAAGTAACGAACCCATTAAACAACTCCGAGTCGTTTACCTATGATGAACGGAACAGAATTACAAGTACGACGAATGAGGCAGGTTATACAACGACTTTTGCTTACGATGATGAAAACAATAAGGTGACGATTACAAACCCATTAAAGTCAAAAGCTGTATATACATATAATCAGGAAGGTTTACCAGTTTCATTTGTAGACCCAAATGGAAACGAAACTAAGTATGTATATGATGGCTGGGGACGTTTAGTGAAGGTCGTTGATCCATTTGGAGAGGCTTATACGTATGAATATGACAGTTTAGATCAACTAACGAAAATCGTAAACCCATTAGAAGAGGTTACAACCTATGAATACAATGGGATTGGTCAAATTGAGTCAATTGTTGCACCTAATGGCGGTATAACACAATTACAATATGATCTCGTTGGAAATGTAATTGCTGAAACGAACCCGTTAGGAGAAACAACAACTTATGAATACGATGCTTATGGTAACCGTACAGCTGTCATTGATGCGCAAGGAGATAAGACATCGTATCAATATGATGCCCTTCAACGCTTAATAAAAGTTACAGATGCGTTAGGACAATCTATATCTTATTCATACGATGCAGTAGGAAATACAACCAAAATTATAGATCGGGAAGGTTATGTAACGAAACTGGCTTATGACGATGAATATAACTTGAAAGCTGTAACAGATAAGGCGGGAGAAGTGTGGAAGTATGATTATGATCGTTATGACCAACTAACATCTATAACAAACCCACACGAAAATAAAATTCAGTTCTCTTATAATCAATTAGGGGACATTACATCTGTTACAAATGAAAATGGTGCAACAACAACTTATTCTTATGATAAAGTAGGACAGCTGATCAAAACGATAGATCCTCTTCAATATACAGAGGCTTACGAATATGACCCTGCGGGGAATCTGGTTCGTTACGTCGATCAAGAGGGCAATGCGCATCGATATGTATATGATGCTGTGCATAGGCTGATTAAGGAAGAAGACCCTAATGGGTACGCAACTACATATACTTATGATGCAGTAGGAAATATAACGACAATAACGGATGCAGAAGGGAATCAAACGAAATTCACCTACGATAAGTTAGGGAACGTAGAAACGATCATTGACGCATTGGGTGAAATGATCACTTACAACTATGATGCTATGGGCCAACCCACAAATATGATAGATGCGAATGGAAATGAAACGAAGTGGGAATATGATGAAGTCGGTCAGCTAGTAAAAGAAATAAGTGCACGGGGAAGTGTACATCAATATATTTATGATTCCATTGGAAATTTGAAAAAGGAAATAGATCCTATAGGAAATGAGATTACGTACACGTATAACAAACGACAAGAGCTTACGAATATAGACCTAGGAAATGAACAGTTATCCTATTCATATGATCCAAATGGAAATATGGTTAGAGCAGCTAGTCCTGCTGTAACCGAAACGTACAAATATGACGCTTTAAGCCGGATTACATCTATTCAAGAATCTAAGTTTAACAAGTCTGTACAACTTGAATATGATGCAGTTGGGAATCAAACGAAATTAATTGATCCAGAAGACCGAGTTTTTCTCTATCAATATAACAATCGTAATGAAGTTACGTCGTTCACTGATCCTGATGAGAATGAGACAACCTTTACGTATAATGGACTCGGAGATCCTTTATCTATCGTTAGACCAAATGGTGTTACATCAACATATGAATATGATGCAAACGGACAGCTCGAATTACTTCGTCATAAAGGAGAAAAGTACGAATCTTCCTACCAATATACGTATGATAAAGTAGGAAATCGTCTCTCAATTCTAGAAGAAGATGGTGCAACAACTACTTTTGCTTATGATGATGTCTACCGCCTAAAAGAAGCTATATATCCGAAAGGAAAAAATGAATCTATACGTAATGCGTCTTATACACCACCTAATGAGAAGAAGAAAGATACTTCAAAACAATCGGACCCAACTAACAAACAGGAAGGAGAAATATTGGATCAATCAAATGAAGATTCCAATGAAGAAGACACGTTAGAGGAACCAGTTCAAGATCAGGAAATTGATGACGAAGATGAAGTAATTTCTACTGAAGTAGATGAAACGTCCACTGTAAACGGTGAAGATAATGTTGAATCAACGATTGATGAAGAGTCCTACTCAGACGAAGAAGGTCAAGAGATAGATCAAATTGAGGGCGCTTTATCTGAGCCAACATTAGAGGCAGCAAATGAATCGAATGAGAATGATGTAGAGGAACCGAAGCAAGGATTGGTATCGAAGACATTAGAAGGGGTTAAAATCTTCTTCAAGAGTGTTGGGAACTTCTTTCAAAATATGTGGAAAAATGTATTTCAATTTTTTACTATAACTGTATCAGCCGAAAACAAGGGGCCAAAAGCTCATAACGGGAAAAATAAAAATCAATCAAACCAATCTAATAAAGAGGACAGTGAACAAAAGCAAAAGAAACAAGGGAAAGAACAGGATGTAAATGAAGAAGATAAAAGGAAGAATCAAGGGAAAGAGAATAAACCGAAACAAAACCGAGAAACGACGAAGTGGAACAAGTTTTATACAGAGGACTCCAGCTATGAATCACCTGATTATGTGAAGAAGCCGATTGAGCGTGTCACCTATCAGTACGATGCAGTTGGGAACCGTATCCAGCAAAATGCAGATGGGGACTTTACACAATATCATTACAATGAAGATAACCAACTAGTTCAAGTAAATGACCATAATTATTATTATGATCAGAATGGTAATCTCATAGAAAAAGCGTCTGAAACAGGTACGATAAAATATGAATATACAACAGACAATCGCTTACAAGGTGTTTATTATGCTGATGGGTCACAAGTAGAGTATGAGTACGATGCGTTACGCCGTAAAGTTTCACGTCATGAAACAGAGTATGACATTAACAAACTATCGAATGGTATAGGCCAAGGTCCTATTAACGCCATCGATCGAGGTCAAGGGAAAAAGAATGGTTTGAAAAAGCGATATGAAAGTGCTACATTCCATGAGTCTACTCACTATTTATATAATGGAAGTACATTATTAAATGAATATGGCGAAAATGGACAACCAATAGCTCAATACTATAGTTCCGGTGACCAAATGTTAGCAAGAAAGATGTTTGGCTTCCATGGTCGTAAACAAGCAGGTTATGAAGGCAACATACGAACACGTGGTGGATTAATGTACTATCAGGAAGATGCTCTAGGTAATGTAATGGATGTTACAGACCGAATTGGCGAACTCGTCATGAAGTATCGTTATGATGCATTTGGAAACATGTTTAACGAAATGGCAGCCCCTTTTAATGCACACGGATATACAGGAAAAGCGTATGACGCTAAAGCG
This sequence comes from Salirhabdus salicampi, assembly GCF_024259515.1. Lineage (NCBI taxonomy): Bacteria > Bacillati > Bacillota > Bacilli > Caryophanales > Bacillaceae > Salirhabdus > Salirhabdus salicampi. Next base: position 102,692 of record NZ_JANBWE010000003.1, read on the forward strand.
GGATTAATGGACTACGCAACGAGATGGTATAGTCCTAGTGAAGGAAGATTTACAACAAAAGATACGTTCACAGGATGGACTGATTTACCGGCAAGTACAAACCGATACACATATACACATAACAACCCTGCAACATACACAGATCCAACAGGTAGATGCCTAATTATAGATCCTGATTCATATGAGTGTGTTCCTCCAGGATATGGTGGAGGTACAGGTTCGGGCGATGATTCAGGAGATACAGGCGGGGGTGCAAATCCAGGAAGTGGAGGAGGAAGTACACCTCAACCAACACCGACACCAGCACCTGAGCCAGATCCACAACCCGAACCAACGCCGGCACCACCAACACCAGAAGAAATACGGGCAGAGCGAAGTGCGTCCTTTAATCTTATGGCGGGCTCAACGCCAACCGCATACAGTGGTTCCTATGGTTATAATCAAAACTGGGTCGGCTCCAGTATTCAAACATCAAGAAAAGCCACATCGTATGGATATAGTCGTAACACGGTTAAGCCAAAAGCCGAAACCGTAACGAAGCCGAAACAGAAAAAAAAGAAAAAAGGGTTCTTTAGTAAAATTGCTTCATCTGTTAAGAAGACCGTAAAAAAGGCGGCCCCGGCCATTTCAACAGGGTTAGATCTAATACCTGTCGTTAGTAATGTGAAAAGTGGCGTAGAAGTGATCACTGGACGAGACCTCGTCACAGGTGAACAACTGACCCCAGCCGTACGGGCAGCCACAGCAGCAAGCGTATTCACAGGCGGAACAACAAAAGTCGCAGCAAAGACAGCACTAAAAGCAGGATCAAAGCTGTCGAAGACGAAGAGTGCTAAGGGTACTAGAGAAGCTAATTTAAAGAAACAAGGGTTTCAAGATCACCATATCATTAGTGACAAAAATAAGTTGACAAAAAATCACGAGTTGCTAGATGCAGCTGGATATGATTTGCAGTCTCGAAATAATAAAATGTTTTTACCGACCAATGAGTCCTTGCATCCCACAAGAAGTATTCATAAAGGGAGACATACTAATAGAGTTAGTGAAAATTTAGCAAATCAAATGGATGAAGTTCTTGAGTATGGTAGAGCAAATGGGTGGATTCAACAACAATATAACGATGCTCTTCGTGGTATAATAAGTGGGGAGAGACAGTTGTTAAGAGATGGCAGTAGAGCTTTAAATAAAAATAAACGCCCTTGGGCTAATTAATAATGAGGTGATATACTTGTTATGGATATGGTCTGTTCCGGAGGATTTTCCAAATAAAAGAATAGGTGAATATGTAAAAGGTAGCGGTACTGATAGATTTATTTTTAGAGAGGGAAGAGAGTTAACTGAGCAAATAGTTCCCCCAAAAATTGTATTTGAATGTTTAGAAAAGCACCTATATGATGTATTACCGAATAGTGGACTATTGCTGATAGTTTCAAAAAAAATAGTAGAAATTCTAGCAGAAATTTGTCCTCAAGATATTCAGGTATTTGAAGCAAATGTTTATATAGGGGAAAATAAAATCCCTAATTACTACCTTTTAAATATAGTAAATGCTGTTGAGGTAGTAGATAAAAGTAAATCAGAATATACTACAATTAAAGGAACTGATGCAATTCTGAACTTTAAGAAGATAGTATATAAATTTGACGTTTTACCAAACAATCATCATATAGTTAGAAACCTTGATTATAAGTCTCATGTCCTTGTATCTGATGTTCTTAAAGAGGTTTTTGAAAGAAATAATATTAAAGGTGTTCAGTTTACTTAAAGTTATGTACCTTGATTGGCTATTAGCCTTTCAAGGTTTTTTCATTTTTATAAGTTTTATGGTTAAACAATTATTTAGTATTTGAATCAAAAACTAATGATGGTAACTAGAATTTACGAGAATGGTTGCAGTGACATTTAAATATAATGACCACACTTACTACTTGATTTAAATTCACACAATAGAATAACAAAGAGCGTAGTGATTAATAACGAAATAAACTTGTATCATAAGAAAATGAATGAATCAATAAAAGGTAAGGTTTTATGTTTGGTGAAAATTAAATAATGCTTATGTGAAATTCATAACTCATGAAGGTTGTACCATCATGGAGTATTGTTTTAATACTTGGAAGGAATGAACAAGTGTGAGAATTGGTCGATATGACATTTTATATGGCAGGGGTAGTTATGACATGGATTGGCTAACAAACTAACGAGAATGACAAAGCTCGTGGCGATAAACAATAGGTAACGTGAAAGAGAGTTGTTTTATTGCCTTGGCATTTAAATTTTGGGTTGTATATTTACTAGAGACGGTCGTATAATACTCGCTATTCGTTTAAAAAGCGTTACATAAATTTTAATTTCCGTAACGGGAGGGTGAAAAGTTGAACGTTGTTGGGTATATACGAGTCTCCACTCAAGGACAAGCAAGAGATGGATATAGCTTGAAATATCAAGAAGATGAAATCAATGCATACTGTGAAGAAGAGGGTTTTAACTTGATACATATTTTTAGAGATGAAGGAATTAGTGGCGCAAAACTGAATGAAGAAGCATTAGAAATTGATAGGGTGGGCTTACAGGAAATGTTGGCTCACCTTTCGTCTGTCCAAATTGATTATGTGGTGGTGCTGAATACAAGCCGATTATGGCGGTCAGACATTGTAAAGGTGTTGATACAACGAGAGCTAAAGAAATATGGCTGTGATATTAAAAGCATTGAACAGTCGTTTTACAGCATTCATAAAAGAGACCCAAACGACTTTTTGGTCAATGGATTAATGGAGTTATTAGACCAATACCAACGACTTGAAATAGCCATAAAACTAACGAAAGGCAGAAACAAGAAAGCAAAGGAAGGCGGATATGCAGGAGGAAGAGCGACATTTGGCTATACCAAACAAAAGGGTGAAAAAGAACTAAAAATACATAACGGGCATGCAGAAGTAGTAAAAAGATTATTTCAACTTAAACAAAAATATAAGAAATGGTCACTGTCTAGGTTAGCAGAAGCATTAAATGATGAAGGTTATCAAACAACTCAAGGTAAAGCATTTACGAAAGTACAAGTGAAGCGAATATTAGACCGAGAAAGTTTTTATCAAGGGATATATACATACGGAAAAATAAAGGCAAATGGGAAACATGAAGCAATAATTTAAAAGGTTACTTAAAAAAGGGACTCATTTTCTTATAAGTTCTTATGAAACGACGAAAATGGATAGGCTTTCGTACCAATGCGCACCAATTGGTGAACGCTCGAACTAAGGTTGCCGGCATTTTCATTTAATTGAATAGGGGATGAGAAAATGCATGAAAAACAGAAATACTTGTATGTTGGAGTAGACTTGCATAAGCAACACCATGTGGCAGTGGTCATTAATTGTTGGCAAGAGAAGCTAAAGGAAATAAAATTTGAAAATAAACCGTCTGCCTTCCCAACTTTTTTATTGGATATTGATAAACTAATAGAAGAAGGAATGACACCTGTATTTGGTTTAGAGGATGTAGGTGGATATGGACGATCGTTAGCACAGTTTTTAACCGATCATGGACAGGTTGTCAAAGAAGTAAACCCAGATCTTTCATACGCTGAACGAAAAAGCCATATGACCACACAAAAGAGTGATAGCTGGGATGCAGAATGTGTGGCACGCATTTTGTTGAACCAACTGAACCATTTGCCTGACGCGAAACCGAATGATTTATTTTGGTCAATACAACAATTGGTCACTAGAAGAAATGCATTAGTAAAGGCCCAAGGTGCTTTAAAGAACCAACTGCACATTCAATTGAACCATCACTATCCAAGCTATAAGAAATTTTTCTCGGAAGTAGATGGAAAAACAGCATTGGCGTTTTGGGGAAAATACCCTTCACCTTCATGTTTAGAAGGTGTGAGTATAAAACAATTAACCAACTTTTTGTTAGAAGTGAGCAACAATACTTGTTCGGTGAAAAAAGCGAATAAAATATTTAAGTTAGTGAAAGAGGATGGGAATACAACAAAAGAACATCAAGAAACACGAGACTTTTTGGTAGAAAGCATTGTCCGTCACATTTTATTTGGAAAGCAGGAAATAGGCAAGGTGGAAAGAGAATTAAAAGACTTAATGAGATTACTAGACTTTCAACTAGACTCTATGCCAGGAATTGACCTTGTGACAGCTTCCGCATTAATTGCCGAGATAGGTGATGTAAGACGTTTTCCAAATGCCAACAAATTAGCACGATTTGCGGGAATTGCACCTGTTTACTTTGGTTCTGGTGGGAAAGGCAAGGAACAAAAAAGCAAACAGGGAAATCGGGCGTTACACGCTTTATTTTACAACTTGGCCGTGCAACAAGTGCAAGTAGCAAAGGGGAGTAAATTGCCAAGGAACCCAGTATTTTATGCATATTACCAACGAAAGCTTAAGGAAGGCAAAACAAAGGGACAAGCATTGGTTTGTATTATGAGAAGGCTTGTGAATATTATTTACGGTATGATGAAGTACAAAACAGCCTATGAAATGCCGATAGTAATAGAGAAAGAAGTAGTTTAATAAGGTTATAAATTGGTTGTTTTTTTATTTATAGATTTTAAGATTACAACATAGGGTACAGGTAATGTAAAGAATACAAGCCATACGGTATATACATTAAATGACCCAATTACAAGTGAAGTTAGATATGTTGGAAGAACAAAAAATGTTGATGCTCGTAAAGCAGCACATAAGAATACTGAAGATAAAAGTGATTTAGTGTTTACTCCTGCTAAACAAGGATTAACCTATCCTCAAGCTAGAGGGATAGAGCATACGTTGTTTAGAAATAATGGTGGTAAAGAAAATCTATTAAACAAAATTAATCCGATTAGTCCAATTAATCCAAGGAAATCGTTTTATTTGGATGAGGGAAATAAAGTCCTAAGATTGAGGTGAGTAAATGTCTAAAAGATTTAAAAATAAAGTTGGAGATGTTTTTGAAATTCCTTTAGAAAACAGCGAGATTGGTTATGGGAGAATATTAATTGTTGATTACCCAATATTATTTTGCGAATTTTATAGTATAACCCCTTCACAGAAATATACTGTTGAAGAATTAAAGGGTATGGATACAATATTATCAATATGGTGTTCAAATCATGGTTTAAGTAAAGGGGAATGGAATGTAATAGGTAATATACCTCTGGAGGGAGAAGTGAAACTTCCTTGTTTTTGGAAAAAAGATGTATTTAATCCTAATAAAATACTCCTTGTACCTGGGGAATATTTTATGAAGGAAAACGAAGAGGCTTATTCAATAGAGACTACAGAAGAAAATAAGGGAGACTCACAACCTTATGGAGTATTTGGACATGATGCAGTAAAGATAAGATATGCACATGAGTTAAAAAGTAACAAATAATTAAATATTAATATAACCTATGGAAGAGAACTCCATAGGTTTTTTTATGGTATGGAGTGCCGAATAAACGCCTCTTTATTCATAGCTTAAAGATAACTCTTGTAAACCCTAGATGATATTTTGTCAAATTCTTTAGTACGTACAACACCTTTAAAACATATACCCTATTTACTGAGTTTCATTTCTTGTAAAATAACCAAAATAACCAGATACCTCCATGATTATCCCCAAATACTTTACCTTCGCTTTCCCCCTGCCTTTTAAATTTTTCGCAACTTTTACGTACATAGAACGATTACTATGGCAAGAGGATTACTCCACCTCAATTAACTCCTGAATGTCGATGTCTAACACTTTGCATACTGTTTCTAATGTAGATAGGTAAACTCTGTCCACGTTGTCTGAACAAAGATGGCTTATAGTATTGGGACGTAATCCTGTCATTCGTGCTAACTCACGTTGTGAAAGGTCACGTTCTTTAAGAATTTCCTTGAGTTTTATATTGATTGGCATGGTATCTCCCTTCCTCTTCTTCATGTTACTTTTACGATACACAATAAATTTGTATCGGTAAAGGGGTTGATTGTATCGCTAAAGCCGCATACAATGAATTTATATTAAATATAGCGGCTAAGCGTTACGTTAATCTCAATTAGCGTAACGGAGGGGGAAACTATCATGAATGTTATCGGATATATTCGAGTATCTACACAACGTCAAGCAAGGGATGGATATAGCCTTGCGTACCAAGAAGATGAAATCAAAGCGTATTGTCAGACTCAAGGATACACGCTATAACGCTTGTTTAAGGACGAGGGTATCAGTGGGGCTAAAGTCGATGAAGAAACGTTAGAAGTGGACAGATTAGGCTTTCAGGAGATGTTGGAGTATCTATCCCATCATGAGGTGGATTATGTTGTCACGTTGAATACAAGCCGATTATGGCGGTCAGACATTGTGAAAGTGTTAGTTCATCGAGAATTGAAAAAGTATGGGGTAGACATTCGGAGTATTGAACAACCGCAATACAGTATCCATAAGAAAGACCCTAGCGACTTTTTAATCAATGGCTTAATGGAGTTATTAGACCAATATCAACGATTAGAAATTTCTTGAAAGCTAGGGAGAGGGCGAAACAAGAAAGCCCCACAGGGTGGCTATGCAGGTGGAAATGTTGCATTAGGTTACAAAGTGGAAAAAGGTAAGAAAAGCCTTGTCATAGATGGCAGACAGGCACATACCGTTCAAAGAGTGTTTGACCTAAAGGAACAGTATCCTTTATGGACATTAACACAACTTGCAGAACGATTGAATGAAGAAGGACATCGAACGAAACAAGATAAGAGGTTTAGTAAAGTCCAAGTTAAACGGATTTTAGATAGAAAAGCGTTTTATAGTGGGTTATACCGCTATGGTGAAATAGCTGCAAATGGCAAACATCAAGCCATTTTATAACGGTTAACAGATAGAGAATGGATAGGTTTTCGTACCCTTGCGAGTCTCTATGAGACTAACGCTCGACCTAAGGTTGCCGACATTCTCTGTCTTGCTTTAATCGTTAAAATCTAAAGTAGGGGTGAGGTTTTCTGATGAGAAGAGATAAGTATATTTATATAGGACTAGATTTACACAAGTTTCAACATACAGCGGTGATAATGGATTGTTGGAATGAAAAGCTAGGAGAAATAACGTTTCAAAATAAGCCATCCATCTTTCCTGGTTTATTAGAATATGTAAATAGGTATCTTACAGAAGAGTTGACCCCTGTATTTGGATTAGAAGATGTGGGCGGTTATGGACGAGGTTTAGCGTTATATCTGATTGAACAAGGCTACAATGTAAAATTCGTTAATTCCTCTTTGTCCAATGCAGAACGGAACAGCTATGCGATGACACAAAAGAATGATAGTTGGGACGCTCAATGTGTGGCAAGGGTTTTAATACGTGACCTACCGTATTTGCCTGAAGCTACACCATCAGATATTCATTGGATAATCGCTCAATTGGTTGGTAGAAGAAATGCGATAGTGAAAGCACAAACAGCATTGAAAAACCAACTGCATATGCAATTAAACTATCATTATCCAAGCTACAAGGATTTCTTTTCAGAAGTGGATGGAAAAACTGCTTTAGCCTTTTGGGAGAGTTACTCTTCACCATCACATTTGGAGGGGCAAACGGTTGAAGGATTACGGACATTCCTACTTAAAGCGAGTAACAATGCTTGTTCAACTAGTAAAGCAGAACTGATATTATCCCTTGTTCAATCTGATGGTGAAGTAAAGCGTGAATATCAGACATCTAGAGACTTTATCATTCAAAGCATAGTAAGAGATATTCGCTTTAAAAAACAGGAAATCAAGAAGGTAGATAAAGAGTTAAAGGTAACTATTCAGACATTAGGTTATAATTTTTTAGTGTTTTTAAAGTGCGTACACTTTAAAAAATATACCCTACTAGCCCCTACTTAGATCTCCCTTCATTTAACTTCTGATTGTAGTAAGTATGGAACACAGGATTACGAGGGATTTGACTACCTTTACATACTTGTACTTGTTGCACAGCTAAGTTGTAAAGGATGTCATATAACTTACGATTTCCTTGCTTGGTTTTCTTCATCATTTCTCTACCGCCCGACCCTATTTAATAGGGGCTATTCCTGCATATCTTGCGAGTTTATCAGAAGTTGCGAAACGATGAATGTCACTTATTTTTGCAATTAAAGCGGAGGAAGTCACAGTATCAATTCCAAGCATAGTCAAAGACAGCACTAAAGCAGAATTAAAGCTATCGAAGGCGAAGTTATTTGATGGGGTTCCTATGAATTGTGAAATAGATGCTTTTTTTAGAGTTAAAGCTGCTAAAGTGTTATTTGATTAAACTTTTCATAAATAAACACCCTAAAAGTTAAAGTTTAACCTTCAGGATGCGGTAACATGTCGAAAATTCTTCAAAAAGTGTTAGAGCTGGTGTGAGAATCAGAAACTCCCACTTGTATTAATCTAAGTTAACTAAGATGAAACATTGATCATCATCAATGTTTATATCCTCTTGATGAATTGTGTGGATGAGTTCATGCTTCAGACTTGTTAAAGAACGGTTTCGGTTTTCTTTCAATATAGTATGTAAAAAGCTTGCATCATAAGGGTCAACGACACCGTCTGTATAAAGAAGCAACTTACAACCAGGCTTGTATGTAAACGACTTCGATTCAAAAGAAATGCCTTCTATCGTACCAATAGGAGGTGTTTTTGTTTTTAATTCTTGTTGTTTACCGCTCGTATCCTGCCAGATAGCAGGAGGATGTCCTGCATTGACGAATTGAACTTCCTTCTTCTTTGTATCAATAACAAGATAAATAGCTGTACAATAATGCCAAGCTTCTTCATCATTTCGAAACAGAGTATGTAAGTGTTTATCAAGTTCCTTCATTACAATATCTGCTGTTACACCTCTCGTAATGAGACGTTGAAATAAGGAATGAAGGGACATTGTAACTAAAGCTGATGAAATTCCGTGTCCCATGACATCTAACAAAATGATTCCGTAACGGTTGTCATCAATTTGATAAAAGCCATATAAGTCCCCAGATAATTCACTTGACGCTTTATAATAAGATTCAATTTGAATGTCTTTGTTAATAATGGGAGCAGTTAACGAAGTTTCTTGAATCTTCTTCGCTAACTGCAACTCTTTTTGTGTTTCATGTTTAAATTTTTGATTTTGTTCATTTAACGCAATTAACTCTTCTTGCTTGTCCTCTAACGTTCTCAATGTATTTTGTAACTCAGTATTGATTTTATCTTTTTCTTTTAAAGCAGTTTCTGCTTTCTTTTTTGCTATTAACAATTCATCTTCATATTCATTACGCTTTTCCATTGGAATGAGAACACATTCAACGGATTTACTGTTGCCTCGTTGATGAGCATTTATGAGAACGGGTATCTCTTTACCATCACTTGATATAAGTGATATATACATTTCCTCCACTTGTTTTTCAACGTTTATAAGTGGGGTGAAATATAATTGAAAAAACAAACGGGCAGGAACAGACAAAATGTTATTCATATGTTTTCCCTTTAACTGATCAAACGAATAATTTAATTTGTCTAGTAATGTTTCATTGATTGTATGTATATGGCCTTCGTTATCTAATGTTAAGTATCCACATGGTGCATAATTCAAAAGTTCATCCATCCAATTCGGCCCCTATTCTTACTGAACAGTTTTAACAGACGTATCCTATAAGTATTCGCGAATTAATTGTACTGTTTCCTCAGGGTGACTCATATGAGGACAGTGTCCAGTTGCTTTCATATATTTTAACGTACTATTGGGCAAGTTTGCATGCATGTACTCTCCTACAACATTAGGAGCAATAATATCCTTAGAACATTGCAAAATGAGTGATGGAACAGTTACCTTTGGTAAGTCTTCCCGATTATCAGCAAAAAAAGTCGCCTCGGCAAAATGACGTGCAACAATAGGGTCTGTAGAGCAGAAACGATCTTCTAAATCCTTTGTTACATTTGTCTTGTCAGAGTTCTTCATCAATGTACCGGCAAAAACATTCGTCCATCCTATGTAATTCTTTTCCATCATTTCAATTAAGCCTACTAAGTCTTCTTTTTCAAACCCGCCCATATATTCAGGTGGATCATTTAAATAACAAGGTGATGGTCCAATCATGACGAGATCGGAAAAGTAATCCGGTTCACGCAATGAAGCGATAAGACCAATCATACTTCCCACCGAGTGACCAACTAATATTGCATCCTTTACGTTTAGTGATTCACATACGTCTAAAACATCTTGAGCATATCCGACAAGTTCACTGTATTTTTCCGGGTCAAATGCAGTTATGTCAGATTCTCCCAACCCGACATAGTCAAACAAGATCACCTTATAATCTTGTTCAAACGCTGCAGCTACATCCCGCCATACGGTTTGATCACAGCCAAATCCAGGAGCAAAGATGATAGGTTGTGTTCCTTTACCTTTTACTATTACATTATTACGAGAAATAATATTATGGTTCATCGATAATTCTCCTTCAACTATATGTATTCACGCTCTAAATAGAAGAAATATTCCAACGATTATTATATCTAATAATACTTCAATATTCTAAAGAAAACTCCTTCATCTTTTTTTATGTAAATGTTAAGCATCTGTCATACGCCCTAAAAAAGACGAACTTTTAATCAAAACTATGCAAATTATGTTCGTAGTTTTACGATAAATAGTTGCGATATAAAAGGGTTTGACGTTATGATATATACGTAAACCGAACGGGGGGATAAAATGTACGGAGCACCAAAACAAACAAATGCGAAAAAACTACTACTTTTAGGGTCAGGGGAATTAGGGAAGGAAGTCATGATTGAAGCACAACGATTTGGCATTGAGACAATCGCGGTGGATCGATATGAAGAAGCACCTGCAATGCAAGTTGCCCATCGTTTTCATGTAATTGATATGCTTAATGGTCAACAGTTACGTAAAGTGATCGAGCAAGAAAAGCCAGATTACATCGTGCCAGAAATTGAAGCAATTGCTACTGATACGCTTTTGGAACTGGAAAGTGAAGGGTATAATGTCGTGCCGACAGCATATGCAACGAAATTAACTATGGATCGTGAAGGGATTCGCCGCTTAGCAGCTGAAAAATTAGGTCTTCCTACAGCTAAATATGAATTCGCGAATACATTAGAGGAACTAAAGGAAGCCGTTAAAAAGATAGGTACACCTTGTGTCATTAAACCGATTATGAGTTCATCCGGAAAAGGTCAAACCGTTTGCCGTACACCGGGAGATGCTGAAAACTCCTGGATGGAGGCAATCCAAGATGGACGCGGTAACCAAAGTCGGGTGATAGTTGAGGAGTTTATTTCATTTGATTCTGAAATTACATTATTAACGGTTCGTTCTTCTTCTGGTACAACATATTGTTCACCAATCGGTCATGTTCAGCAAGATGGCGACTATATCGAGTCTTGGCAGCCTCATCCAATGACCGAAAAACAAATAAAGGAATCAGAACTTATTGCGAAAACAATTACCGATGAACTTGGAGGATATGGTGTATTCGGTGTGGAATTGTTTATTACTTCTAAAGGTGTGTATTTTAGTGAAGTATCACCTCGACCTCATGATACTGGGATGGTCACGTTAGCAACCCAAGACCAGTCAGAGTTTGCTCTTCATGTTCGAGCTGTTTTAGGTTTTCCGGTAACGGCAGTAGAACTTCTTTCAACAGGATCGAGCAGAGCTATTAAAGCAGCGAAAGAAAGTAACCATTATCAAATTTCAGGAGTCAGGGATGCCTTAACTGACCCTCATATACAAGTGCGTGTTTTTGGAAAACCTAATACAAATGTTGGTCGTCGTATGGGAGTTGTGTTAAGTAAGGCTGAAACAGTAGAACAAGCTCGTCAACATGCTAAGGAAGCCGGAGAAAAAATTGGCATGTACTATTATGAAAATTAGCTTTATAAAAGAATGAGAATGATGTAAGAAGACTAAGTCACATGACTTGGTCTTTTTTTTTATTATACGCAAAGGTCACTTGTTCATGTAATTCAAGCTTTAGCAATTTTGGTAAAAGAAGGACTGCACATCAATGCCTAATTTCTATAAATGTGGTTACTACTAAGATAAGAGTTAGATAAGTGATATAAGAAAAAAAGAAAGGAGAACGATATGAAGAAAAATCGATGGTTAATTGCTGTTTCAGCAGTTTTCATACATCTATCCATTGGTTCAGTATACGCTTATAGTGTATTTCAAACACCTTTAAATCAATCACTTGGTTGGGATTATTCAGCGGTAACGACAGCTTTTACGATAGCTATTTTCTTCTTAGGCCTTTCGGCAGCTTTTTTCGGGCGTTTTGTTGAGAAGCGCGGTCCTCGGGTTTCTGCCTTTGTAGCCGCAGTATTATATGGTGCTGGATTAATCGGTACAGGTTTTGCGATTAGTATGGAATCGTTAATCGGATTTTACTTTACGTACGGTGTTCTCGGTGGCTTTGGTCTTGGGATTGGTTATATTTCACCCGTTTCAACATTAGTAAAGTGGTTCCCTGACCGAAGAGGTTTAGCAACCGGGATGGCTGTGTTCGGTTTTGGTGCAGGATCATTAATTGCAAGCCCTGTTGCTGCAAGGTTAATGGATACAGTGGGGATTCCAACAACGTTTTATATCCTTGGTGGAACGTACTTTATATTAATGAGTTTGGGTGCCTCTTATATTGCGAAACCACCAGAAGACTGGGCTCCCGCGGCAGCAAAAGAAAAGACTGATGAGGGCGAAGTTGTAAAACGACCAGATTTAGCTCAATTAACAGCTAACGAAGCGATTAAAACGAGACGATTTTATTTACTGTGGTGGATGATGTTCATTAACATCTCATCGGGTATTATGTTGATATCTGTAGCATCTCCGATGGCTCAAGAGATAGTTGGTTTAACAGCAATTGGTGCAGCAACCATTGTAGGTGTAATGGGGCTATTCAATGGTGCTGGTCGTATTGGCTGGTCTACGTTATCGGACTATATAGGAAGAGGTAATGTATTTTTAGTGTTCTTCTCAATCCAACTCGTCGCCTTTTTAATTTTACCTTTTGCAACGAATGCGATTATGTTCCAAATCCTTATGTATTTAATTGTTTCAATATACGGAGGAGGATTTGCCTCATTACCAGCGTTTATTGGTGATTTATTTGGTACGAAGCAATTAGGAGCTATTCATGGATATTTGCTTACAGCGTGGGCAATGGCCGGTGTTGTTGGACCAATGATGGTATCCTTCCTTCGGGAAGCTACTGACTCCTACAGTATGACCTTTTACATTTTCGCCTTTTTAATTGCAACTGCTCTTGTGACAAGTATCTTCATGAAGAGAGATATAAAGGCGGTTCGTGAAGAAAAAGCAGCAAGCTAATAACTGTATAACCATAGATGAGGCCGGTCATGAAGACCGGCCTTTCATGTTATTCTATATCTGACGTAGGATGAATTAAATGTTCGGAACATTCCGGGCAAACATCAAGAATGTCGTATTGTTCGTGTTTCTCACCCTTAGAACCTTCTTCTACTCGGCCACAAACTTCACAAATTCTTGCCATTCAAGAAGCCTCCTTTACAGCTCATTTTCAAGTTTATGTGCCTCATACCCGACATCAATAATCGCTTGTTGGAAATCATGTAAAGCACCAGCATCTTCGTCATAAGAAATGATAACTTCATTCGTCTGTGTATTCACTTTTACGTTACGAACACCCCATACATCAAGTAAAGCTTCACCTAATTTCTGTTCATCTTCTTTTTTCAGGTTTGGAACTGAAAATTTATGCGTAATCAATGGTACACCACCTGACTAATGTGCTTTTTTGTTGTTTAAACCTTCTCCCATTCCTTCTAAAAAATGAACCATCGTGTTCATTGAAGCTTTCACATTAGGGTCTCTCATTGATTTCAATAACCCCCACATGCCAACTTTGCCATCGTCTTCAGTGCTTTCCGTAGCTTTGTCGATACCTTGGGTTAATCCATTTAACAATTGGTTTAACTTCTCGGAATCAATAGAGGATAACAATGTAGCCATACTCATGCTATTTTTAATGACATTGTGCATCCCTGGTTGATTTATTTCTTCCATCATGATGGCTCCAACTTTGTCCCTTGTTCTAAGGAACCCTCTAATAATCGGAAGGACACCAGAGTTGTGAAGTTCTTCAATAATGGTTAACGTTTCTTGAATTGCTTCGCGATTATCTGCAATTTGTTTTAAAATGGCATTTAAATCCTGCTCTCTTTCTTCATGGACGGTTTTTTCCGTACGTTCAATTTGCTTGATCGCTTTTGCCATCGTATACACCCTCACTTCTTAATGTCTCCGGAATTGGAGTGAAATCTGGACGTTTCCATTTCTTTTCAACTTCCACACCGATATGTGGCTGTGGATTACCAAATCTGTGGTTGTGCTCTGGTAATGGTGCTTCTCCTGATTCTTCCAGTAACTCCATTTTTACTTTTGCTTCTTTGTAGTTTGGTGTATGGGTATCTTTATCGTAATAACTACTTGTTAACTTATTTACGGCGCTAACACTTTCTCTTGAGTTCATCGGCAAGTAAAGCTCTTTTCCTTTTACACGCTCTGTAACAAGTACGCGAATTTCTACTTTTCCATATGGTGAAAGTAATCGGACGAGAGCACCGGTCTCAAGATTCCTTTCCTCAGCTAATTCTTTTGACACTTCTAACCATGGGCCTGGAACCATATGGTGAATCCCCTCTGATCTGTCTGTCATATTCCCTTCGTGGAATTGCTCAAGCAAACGGCCATTATTTAAATGTAAGTCGTATTCATCATCATATTCCTGTGGAACAGTCCAATCTACAGGGAATAATCTTGCTTTTCCATCTTTAAACTTAAACTTATCCTTATAGAGCAATGGTGTGCTTTCCCCGTTTCCTTTCACAGGCCAGATTTGACTATCAAAACCTTCTAATCGGTCGTATCTAACACCGGCAAAGGAAGGAGCTAACTTAGCTGCTTCTTCCATAATTTCGGAAGGGTTTGAATATGTCCAATTTGCTCCTAATTTATTGGCAAAGTCGCGGAATATTTCCCAGTCCGGTTTACAATCTCCTAACGGTTCTAACACTTGGTAGAAACGTTGAATTCTTCTTTCTGTGTTTGTGAACGTTCCCTCTTTTTCAAGGCTCGGTGCTGCTGGTAACACAACATCCGCAAATTGGGCTGTTTTGGAGAAAAAGACATCTTGTACAACAAAGAAGTCGAGTTTTTCAAATGCTTCGTGAACGTAGTTAATATTCGAATCGACAAGAGCCATTTCTTCTCCGAATAGGTACATGCCTTTTACATGACCGTTTGTAATCGCTTCTACAATTTGGTGATTATTTAATCCCGGTTCTTTTGGCAGTTTTGTACCCCAAGCTTCTTCGTAACGAGCCCGAACGCCGTCATCTTCAATAGGCTCATAACCTGGTAAGAAGTTCGGCATTGTTCCAAAATCACTTGCTCCTTGCACATTGTTATGACCACGAAGTGGAAATGCACCTGCACCAGGTCTGCCGAAGTTTCCAGTCACTAACAGGAGGTTACTAATAGCTGTACTCGTATCTGTACCCCCCATATGTTGTGTAACTCCCATAGCCCATAAGACACAAGTTCCATCAGCGTCACGAATATATTCGGCTAATTGAATCAATGTTTCTTTCGAAATACCAGTTACATCTTCAGCATACTGAAGAGTGAATTTATCTAATGATTGCTTAAACTCTTCTACATTGTTAACACGCTCACGCAAAAATTCTTTCGCTTCCCAACCTTGATCAAAGAAATATTTCGTAATGGCTGATAGCCAAACAAGATCTGTACCTGGCTTCGGGTGGATAAACATGTCAGCTCTGTCAGCCAGTTCATTTTTCCTTAAATCGGAAACAACTAATTTAGTATTTCCTAATTTGTGTGCACGTTTTACACGAGTTGCAAGCACTGGATGTGACTCTGATGGGTTTGCACCAACTACAAGTACTAATCCTGCATTTGCGATATCTTCCATTGTTCCCGAATCTCCACCAATACCTACGGTCCGCATAAGCCCGGCAGATGCAGGAGTTTGGCAATAGCGGGAACAGTTATCAATATTGTTAGTTCCAAACACAGAACGGGCTAACTTTTGAAATATATAATTTTCTTCGTTCGTACATTTTGATGAAGCAATGAACCCGAGTGCATCAGGGCCTTCTTTTTCCTTTATATTTTGGAACTTCTCTGCCATTAATGTTAATGCTTCATCCCATGTCGCTTCGTAGAATTTATCCCCTTTACGGATGAGTGGTTTCGTTAGACGTTCTTCACTATTGACGAAATCCCAACCAAATTTCCCTTTTACACAGGTCGAAATGCCGTTAACAGGTGCATCTTCAACAGGTTGAACTTTTAAGATTTCCCGATCTTTTGTCCAGACTTCGAAACTGCATCCAACTCCACAGTATGTACATACTGTTTTCGTTTTCTTAATACGGTCCTCGCGCATAGCAGCTTCAACATTGGAAATTGTAAAAATTTCGTTATAACCTGGCTCAACCTCTTTCGTTAAATCAATCATCGGCTCTAATATGTTTTTATCCATACCGGTCATGTAACCGGCATTTCCAAGCATTGATTTTTCCATTAATGCATTACAAGGACAAACGGTTACACAATGTCCACATGATACACATGATGATTGATCAATCGGAACATCATCATCCCAAATGACCCGAGGTTGTTCCCGGTCCCAGTCAATACTTAACACTTCACTAACTTGTAAGTCTTGACAAGCCTCTACGCAAAGGCCACAAAGGATACACTGATCAGGCTCATAACGGTAGAACGGGTGTGTATTATCTGGAGGATAAGGTTTTGGTTTAAATTCGTATTTTTGATGGTCAAGCTCTAAGTATTCTGCCGTATTATGTACGACACAGTTTCCATTGTTGTTGTCGCAAACAGTGCAATAAAGTTCATGATTTTTTAAGATTCTTGACATACCTTCTAACTGTGCTTCTTTTGCTACTTCAGAAACAGAGTTGACTACCATATTTGGCTCTGCTTTTGTAGAACATGCACGTTTTAGTTCACCATTTACTTCTACATAGCAGGTGTCACATGTTTGAATCACGCCTATACCTAGATCAGGCTGTGATGAACATATACCCGGAATATAAACGTTATTTTCTAGCGCTGCTTCTAAAATAGATTGGTCTTTTTTTGCTTCGACTTCTGTGTCGTTCACTTTGAACGTAAAACTTTGTTCTTCCATAAATAGACCCACCTCTTAAAATGTAGACTTATTTAAAGTATGAACCAATCGACAAAATGTATTACAAATAAAAGGAAATAATTACTTTTTTTCGCCACGTTTCGAGGTAGAATCAAAGTAAGAAACAATTCTTTTTAAAAAAAGCAAATTGACTGTAACTTTTTTGTATTTCATTTGTCTGTAAAGGGTGACGGAAAAGAGGGGGGAGGAAATAATGGCAGATCCATTAGAACAGTTGTATACATACCATAAACATTCTATTTATCGTTATTTCCTCCGCTTAACATCCAATACACACCTTGCAGAGGACTTAACACAAGAAACGTTTTTTAAAGCATTTAAAGGGATGAACCATTTTCGCGGTGATAGTTCGTTAAAAACATGGTTGTTTAAAATTGCTCATAACACATACGTAAATGATGTAAGGAAAAAAGCAAGACAAATGGAAGAACAAGTTGATTTAATGTTAAAGGATTTATCGGATAAACAGAATGATTATAAAGCCATTGATGAACAAATGATGATCCAGCAAATATTAACCACTATGAACGAGAAAGAAAGGACATTTTTACTTTTACGAGACTTTCAGCAGTTCACTTATGGTGAAATAGCTAAAATTTTAAAATTGACAGAAGGTCAAGTTAAGGTTGGAATCTACCGTGCGAGGAAGTCATTTACAACATTATACCGAAGGCAAGAAGGGGAGGGTGAAGAATGAATTTAACATGTGAAGCGGTGCAAGACATGTACGTCTTATATGAAGAAGATGATTTGCATAGGAGTACAAAGAAAGCAATTGATGAGCACTTATCAACATGTACACAGTGTACAAAGGTATATAAATCCGGTGAAAATTTTATAACAGCAAAACAAGGAGAAGAAACGATAACACCACCTGATAAGTTAGATAAACAAATTAAATTAAAATTAAAATTACGAAAAATACAATTTGCTTTTTTGTTTTTTGTGGCGGTTATTCTCGTATATAGTTTTTTCCAATACGTAGATAATCGAAAAAATTTGTTATATGAGGTATCAAGAACAGAGCAAACACTTATGGATTTGAATTTTGAATTAGATCAAGTGAAAACTGAAGGTGATGTACGCCTTCAAACTTCACTTATTGAAGATATGAACGAGAAAACAAGTCGCATCCCAAGGTATTTAAATATTTATGAGAATTATCAATTAGATCAGCATCCTTATCAATTTAATCTAAGTGTTAACTATCATCTTTTTCTAGAAGCGTTACATGAACGTTACAAGCATGGATATTGGACATATAAAGATGAGGAAGCACTAAATCGAATGAAAGGTTACTTTGATGAGTATACGAGGTTATTAACAGATGAACGACTTAAGCTGAATGATGCTCGTAATTATCACCCATCATCCCTATTTACACCATTTAAAGGGAAAAAAATAAAATCAATCCATCAAAAAATTGATTACCTTGCTTATTCATATAGCAACTTTCTAAAATTTCCTGAAGAAGTAGATATTATGACGAAAGCCGAATTAAAAAAGCATGTACGGAAAATGTTTCAAATGCCAGAAGCAGAAGTTAGTGTAACTCCGGACGTCAAAGAAGAGATTGTGAGAGGATATGGACTATATAATACATCGCTAGCTAGTGAAGATTATTATGTATATGCTAGTTGGGATGCTTATACTGGTAGGTTGATTGAAGTTCAAAACCACCGCATATCCGAACGTGGAGAACTATTGAAAGAAAATCTCATTAGGGAAAAAGCCAACCAATATATAAATCAACTTCTAGGAGTACAGGAATTTCGACTTGATTATTTAGGTGTTAACTATCATTATCAGAGCAATATGGACACGAAAGTATATACGTATCATGTGAAACCTACGAATGATGGATTTGAAACAAATTCAGAATACAGGTTACGCATTGATGCAAGAACCGGTAATATCGCATCATTAATGTCAACCGACAATCCGTTTTATAATCATTTTACATTTGCTACAAGCGATGTAAAATTCACGAATTCCGATGGTTTAAAGTCTTTAGAGGAGAAATATCCCGAGGTTCAATTTCAATACAAGGATACGATATATATCCCTTCTCTTCTAAATAATGAGTATGTGTTGGTTCACCAATATGAAGGGGAGCATGAAGAAGGATATACAGTTAAGGTCTTGTTAAATGTTAATACCGGTGAGGAAGAGGTAATGTATTAACCATATAACGCTTTGACGATTACGAAGAAAAACGGGTGAAATCACCCGTTTATATGGTAGTACTACCTCTTTTTAATAGACTGTAAAAAAACTTTTGTCATAAATTATACATTTTAGGGAGAGAAAGCTCCTTTTCCACAGAAACATGAATCTAGAAAAACTAGCAAACTGAAAGTGACGGACCTATACTTATAGTCCGTTAAAAAATATACACAATACAAAAGAAAACCACGTTCGATATTATTAATATCGAACGTGGTTTTCTTACAGCCTGAAAGGATGGATTAAATCCAAGTGCTTTATAGTAATAATCTTTTGTACCAGCTATTCAATATAAGGTTTACTTCCTTAAATTCTTAACATTTATACCGGATTGGCGTACAAGCAAGTTTATAAACCGTTCATATTCACCGTTGTAGAACCATGCATTCGGTATTGGCAATTGAAATGGCCGCTCGTGATCTTGTTGCAAAAAGAGAGAAATGTGTTCGTTATATTTTTCTTTCACTTCGTAAGGAAAATCATCTAAATTTTCTTTTGCTAATTCAAATGACTCTTCGAATATATATTTATCAAATCCATTAGCCTTCAATTTTTCAGAGTGAGCTATATAGTTTATTATTGTTCGACCTATATATCCACTATTTATCGAATCCCAACTTAAGAATAGTCCGTATCCCTCTGAGCTATTAAGATAATTAATCCAAATTCCGTCATCTTGTAATATATATAAGAGTGGGGAATCATTTTTTTCAGGTAATACAGTAGCGTTAATAATATCTTTATAAATACTTACTTTGATTTTACGTTCCCTTATAAAAAAGAGAAAGAAAGAAAAAAACATCAATATCGCTAATATCATCCCTATCTTTTCCAATCCAAGTCTTCCTGTTATCGTGGCAGATATAGCAAATAAAATCCCTAAAAGGACTAGTTTAATAGATAAAGTAGAATTCGTTTTAGGAAGGTTAGATTTATCATAATCTGATACTTTTTCATAAAGAAATGGTCGTGCAAAGTACCAAGAAACAGCAGTGCAATAGAATTTTTCTCTCATTAAATAACTCCCTTATAGCTAAACTTTTCTTCCCTTTATTCGCAACACGATTACTATAGTAAAAATGATAATAACAAGATTTATGAAAGTCGTCCAAATCCATAGACTGGATTTGTCTCGTTCCCATGTATATGTGGATATATTGCCTACGCTATCCTTTACAAGAATTTCAATATCACCTTTGAACCCAACATTAAAGTACCCAGTATTTTCCTCATAGGTTATCTCATCGCCATTAATGATTAACGTACTACCAGCCTCTACAAAACCACTCGCAAAATTTCCCTTTACCT
Organism: Salirhabdus salicampi; assembly: GCF_024259515.1. NCBI lineage: Bacteria > Bacillati > Bacillota > Bacilli > Caryophanales > Bacillaceae > Salirhabdus > Salirhabdus salicampi. Next base: position 123,462 of record NZ_JANBWE010000003.1, read on the forward strand.
GTTTGTGGGTTGGTAGCGGCTGAATCATTTCTAAACGTGGTGACGTGTGGTCTATCGTTAAATGTTTAGAGTAAAGTTTCGTATTTCCGTATTCATCTTGAACCTTGGCAATGATCTGTCTATGCCCCTCTTCTATAGGGATGATCACATCTTCACTATCTGGGTTAACTGTCTGATTGAATATTGGCTTATCATTATCGTATAAAGTAACGTTGACCGGGAATTCAAATGAGAATGAAACATTAAGTTGAGTTGCGTTCGTGTTGGGTTCATCAATCGAGAACTTAACCTGTTCATCTTTAAACTCTTTATTTTTAATATAAAAGCTTGGTATTGTATGAAGTTTTGAAAAGGCGGTATCTCCTTTTTTTAAGATGAAATCTCCCTTATATTTCCCGTCGGTTTCTATACTCGTTATTAAGCCTCGGTAAAGGTAACGGTCATCAGTCTCATTGACTAATTCCATATCCTCTATTGACACATATGATTCCAACACTTCATTGTTTTCTGTTTCGTATAACCGATATTCTAAAGTATCCCATTCCAATCCTCTGGACACGTCCAACTCTAAAAATAAATTGCCATTTTCAATAATGATATCCTTAAGAATGTGATCGTCACCTTTATACTCTGAATTGGTATAATCAATTATTATATTTGGGTCTATTTCATTTTGCTCTATTACAATATTGTCTATTTTAGCTTTTAGCTTGTATTTATCACTAGGTATTGAATTAGGAAGTCTTACCGTTAATTCGTTATTTGTAACTCTTGTTTTTCCTATTTCGAATTCGTGCCACCCGTTTTGTTGTTGTAAGTAAATAGTTATAGCATCATCAAAATAAAAGTCGCCAGCTGAGTTCCAATTTAACTTTAGCTCCTGACCGTCGGAAATTGAAATCGTACCACTTTTCGGTTCAATCCATGTAATCTCAGGTATTTTTAGCGCCTCTTTAGTGACAAGGTTAAAATTATGTGATTCCCCTTCTGATTTAATAATGAATGTATAGGTGCCGGGATTTGCTGTTTTAACGGCCCAGAACCGTTTATTTGATAGTCCTAAATACATATACTCATCATAATCAAACTCTTTATGAGATATCGTTTGTCCACTTGGTAAAATCATATCTACCTCAAAGTTATCATGGTTAGAGTTTATCTCAAATTGAAAATTCTCTTTTAATTCCTTCATATCATAAGTTTTACTTATTTCTTCAGCGCTTATGAAAGAAGGAGTTAAAAGTACTCCTAGAATCATCATTAGAAGTACTTTTATTTTGTTTTTGACCACATTAAGCCCCTCCGAATTGTTTAATGAAAGAAATTATATTCGTCTTGCGTCTTATGCAATTTTAAAAAGCCGGCTTTTGCTACAATTTCAAACTCACTATTCCGTATGCTTGATGGTATTAACGTTATTTTTGCATTTCCTTTAATAAGTGGTGCTGGTTCTATTTGACCTAAAGCAAAAATCGTTAAGCGATTCCAATAGGCTGGATCCTGATAGGTTATCGTTACATTTCCTTTCATGTTCATTACGTCTGTTGTAAAGGTACTTTGGATTAAGTCTTTATTAATTCGACCATTCGCTTCTCCGAGTGTAAAACCTAAAAGTAACGCCTTTAATTTTGCTTCTGCTTCCCAACTACTTGAAAACATTTTTTTGAGTTTTCCATTAAACTCAACAGAGGCTAATGTCGCTTTATCTTCATCAATGTCAAATAGGTGAATATTTGCTATTTTTATACTATTTAATTCCTTAAAAAGCATTTTAATAGGGCGATTTCCTACAGTACCTATACCTGCAATTAACTCTTGCTCATTTTTAGAAGTGAAATCACCAATCAATCCAGCCTTTTCTGCAGTTAATCCAGTAGTTCCTAACTTATAATCCCCTTCAACGGTAACTCCAAGCCTTATACCGAAAGGAACTTCATATCCAAATGTAAACTCTTGAGACTCAATGGCTGAACCAATAAAAGGAATCTTTCCAAATAGATTAATTCTATCTAAACTCATATCGACTTGATATCGGTTTTTTATAATATCCGCCTCAATTGCACCAAAAGCATGACCGAAGTTAAAAATCTTTAAGTCGGTGTCCTTCAAATCTACTTTACCTTTGAAATTAGCTGAATCATCTCCGAAGGAAATGCCTACACTATATTTCCCGCCTAAAGCAGGTGCAAGTTTGTTAACAATATCTAAATTTTCTAAAGTTGTATGCTTTAGTAAAGGTTGTAGTCCACTAAACTCGGCAGTTGCTTCTAAGGTTCCGGGTGCTCCTCTATCATGTTTAGCCGTATATTTCATTTTGGAGCCAATTTCTATACCATACTTTTTAAAATTCAAAGTACTGCCATTTGATAGATTAAAGGTTTCTCCATTCGAATTTTTAGTCATTTTAAACCCATTACCTGTATCTAAAAGAGATTCAACAAAATCAAAACTAGCACCCTTTATGTTTAACTTAATGCCATTAAAATGGAGAGTTTCATGATTTTTTAAACTCATTTTAGAGCTATGAGGAAAAATAAAACGGTCGATGTTAGGATTCCCCATACAGTCGATAGAATTACCATTATCAACACAAGTATCTGCATATATTGTCGCCCAACCAAATTGAACCGAGTCTTTAATTCCAGGTTTTGAAAGTGTGAAAGAAACTTGTTCTTCTTTTCCTTCATCATTTGTCACAATGATTAAGTGATTTCCTAATGGGAGATTTTCAGGTAAAGATAAAGTAATAGCGTTTTGTTTTTGTTCAATAATCTTTCCCTTAACTTTACCGATATCAATTCCTTTAACACTATCGAGTTCTGTTCCTTCAAGGGTGACCTTATAGTTGTTTTCGTTGTTTTTATATAAAGTATTAGGTTTTACTCTTGATATATGAAAAGAACTAGATTCATCCAGATCCCCATCAGTATTATCTGTGACTCCAGAGGCAGGAATTGCTGCCTCATTTTCATTGCTTTCTTCTTCACCGAGTAGATATGATTTTTTATCATAAATATTTTCATATTCTACTTTTGCAATGTGACGGCCTTTTTCTGGTGACTCTAATTGATACGTAACTTTGTAAACATTGTTAAGTGAATTTGCAATTTCTTGGAATGACGTAAAAAGGGTTGCTTCATTAGGTGTAGCAATATAACGACCGCCTGTTTCTTCTGCTACTTCAGAAAGGGTTTCATATCCCGCTCCAAATCCAATTGCAAAAATGGTAATGCCATATCGGTTTGCTTCGTCGATAACTTGAGCTCGAGATTCAATTTGTGAAAATTGGTTATCCTCTCCATCAGATAAAATGAACAATACTTTATGTCCAGATTTGGATTTTAGGCGATTAATTTCGTAAAGGAGAGCCCCCGTAATATTGGTTCCACCATTAGAAGTTAACCCTAATGTTGCATCAATTAATTGATTTTTATCAGTAGTAAACGACTGAACTAACTGTTGGGAGTCATTAAATGAAACTAGTTCGGTCTCTTCATAAGTCTTCATATTACCTATGAATGATGCACTAGACTTTTTAGCTATTTCCAGTGGATTCCCCTCCATACTACCGCTTACATCAATCACCATTCCAATAGAACGTTGTAGCCCATTATTACCTAAATCACTTATTTTTTGTATATTAAAGTTTTGAATTGGCTTTCCGTTATCTGTGATGGATAACTTACTGGAGTTTAATTTATCTATTTCATCCGTACTGATATATAACGTAATTTCGCCATTTGCGTTGCCATGAATAGATGTTATTGATATGTTTTTATTATTTCCTTTTACACCATTTGCTAAGAAGTGCTGATAACTTCTATCAGAAGTTGATAGCTGAACGTTTATATTAGGAGAATGTAAAGCTTTAAATAATTTCTCTTTCGCTTCATATTGCTCTTTCATATACTTTTGTCTTTCCGTATATGATAAGCTTCCTTCAGAAGAACTTAACCGATCTTCGTTATAATTCAATGAACTAATAAGGTGTTGCTCAGTAGGAGCTAATAGATTCTGTTTCTTAACGAAATTTTGAATTTGTTCATTTGCCTTTTCATACTCCCCACTGTTGAAATAATATCGAGATAAACGAATATTAAGAGTTGGATCCTTAGGAGCATCTTCTTTGACAGTATCAACTAATGAATAGGCAAGTTCATTAGCTAAATCTAATTGATGATCATAGATGTTCTCGTAACTGACTTCGTTATCTTCCGTTTCCTCTTCAATAGCCCATGTTTCAAATGCCTTAATTCTGTTTCGTACGGTTCGAAGTTCTGCTCTCTGGTAATAAGGAAGTGTTTTAGCTTCATCTGATGGTCTATATTCCCCGCTTAAATATATTTCGCTAAGTAGAGAGACACTTTCACTATCTGATGGATAATCTTTTATAACATCAATTAGTAAAAATTCGCTTATCTCCCGGTAACCAAAAAAGTAACAAGTTTCAGCTAACTCTTTCTTCGTAATGGCAGATAATGTTTCAACCTTTTTTAGATTATCATTTATAAAATGATGGAACTCATTCTTCAATTGATTAACTTGTTTGTTTTCATTTCTAATCTTGAGATATTCAAGAATTTCAGTATCAAATTTAGCGATTAACTCTAATTCTTCGAATGGTATAGGAGAATGTTTTGCAATCATCTGTTTAAATGAGGATGCTTGTTCTCTTGCCAATAGAGCATAAGGATTATGATCTTCTGTTCCACTCGATTCAAAATGATTGTCAGTTATTTGTAACGTGTCCGCAATCATTTCTTCAGTCAAATAATCTGAATGCTTAACTTCTCCCGATAATTCATTTAATAGAACTTTAGCTCTTTTAACATTTCCTTGTTTGATAAATGAAAGAGCATATAGGTACTTGTTTTCAAGGGAGGGCTGCATTTCCCACTTATGTTTTACTTGTAAGGAATTGGACTCTTGGGAAGTAACTAAACCGGCATTTTTGTAATAATGTATCACTTCGTTAGAAGGAATGTGTTTGTTATCCCCATGGTCAAAGATTACTTGCACAACAGCTAGACCAACTATTAATAAAGTAACTACTCCCGTTGTTAACCATTTAGCGAAACGATTAGGGTTATATAATCGTAATGTAATAGAAATAGTCATGAGTGAACCAATGAGCATGACTAAAGTAATAATCATGCTATATAAAAGTGTGTTACTCACTGTGCCCACCTACTTTCTTTGCGACGAACCTTGTAGATAAGAAATGGGAAGATATATAATAAATAGCTGCTAAAATGGCAGTACTTATTACGACTTGAAGTGGGTTAAATCCAATCATTTCAGTTGAGTTCGTTAGGTTGCTTGATACAGAGATCGTTATCCATTTGGATAATACAAACACCATGATGCAAACGCCGGCAACTTTTGTTATAAACGTTCGCCAATTTCCTTTTACATCTGATTTTCCGAGCGCAAATACAAAGGTGATTAGTAAAGCGTATGGATGCCATACCCACCTAATCACACGTTCCAAACTGTTTAACCAATCAGCGCCCTCTAGGTCCGCTACCATTAAATTAGCACCTTGCATAATGTTAAGAGACACTGGATAGTTTAGTTGTATCAATTCAGCTAGATAACTAGTTGTAACGGTCCAACTTCCACCGATTGCATATAATTGCTCAGTTAGAATAACATTTGGAAGAAATAAATAGAATAAGGGTTCCTTACGATATTCATACCAAAATGTTGCTATTGTTGTAATCGATTTTCCAAATAAACCTGTTGTACTCGTCAAGTTCCAAGTAATAACCATTAAAATTAAGATTAGCATTTGATAAGAAAATAGAATCGTGACAAACGTTTTAATTGGATGAATAATAGATAACAATTTAAAAGAAGCATTATCTTCCCCCTCCCAAGGGCCGAGTCCGATAAAACCACCCAATAAATAAATGATAATAGTAGAGAGTGCTAGATTTAGGAATGGAACCGAAAGCTCGTAATTAGCCCCTTGCCCTGTATAGGAAGGATTAAAAAGGACTAATGTAACAAGTAAGAACACTAGATATAACAGGGAACTAAGGAATAGTGACATTCCTTTGTCTTTGGTTTTCATGGGTATGAAACGCTTGATTCCTTTAAAAAATATTGCGAGTAAGAGGAAAAGTAAAATCGTAACCGCTATAACAGGCAGGTGTATAGTAAATGTAGACATTACTGACCCTGCTTCCATATCTTCATGGACGACAGTACCTTGAAAGGTACCTCCATGCATAGCTACAAGCACATTCCAAAAGTTGATATTCAGTTCAGATGAGATACTTAGGGCAACTTCATCTTTTACTTGAAGAATGGCTGTTAAGAACCGATATGTAAAATCCTGAATGAGCAGTGACCTTTTAAAGACAAAAGAGATGGCAAAAGAAGTGAGTATAATAAATGCAAATATTACTGTTGTGTATAAAGAACTTTTCAATATTACGTTCTTCAAATAAGGCGAGTGTTTAGCTACATAGAATTTCACATCTACTAACTTCTCTTTTAATTGAGTAGTTTGTTGTGTACGTTTTGACTGAATAATACTAGGGTTATTGTTATCATTTTTTTTTATTTTGGTACCACAGTTTGTGCAAAAATTGCTCGTTTGATGTTTTGATTGACATTTGGAACATTGCATAACGATTAACCGCCGCCTCCCGAAAAAAAAGCCACCCTTATAGTGCATAGGTGGCTTTGTCAGTTTCTAATACTAAGTATGTAAACATTGTAATTGCTAGCCATGCGCTTAATAGTAGTATAGTTGTTAAAAAGAATCTAAGTACAAGGGCCTTTCCCAAATTGATTAGAGGCTCCGAGTCATTGATTGAACTCAATCAAAAGACTCAAATAAACGCGTCATATTACTCCCATAATTTCGTTAAGTCAGTACCACATTCACCGCAAAACTTTGCTTCATTAATAACCGGAGCTTGGCATTCTTCATTAGGACATATAAGATCATTATTTGGTGCTGTAGCAGCTACTTCTTCATTATTTGAGGTAGGTTCATCAAAATCTGAAAAGTTTGCACCACATGAAGAGCAAAACTTAATGTCGTTGATTACATACTCCCCACAGCTTTGGCATAGTTTTTTTCCATTTAATCTAGCAATTTCAAGTTCAGTCTCATTGATTTCATGTTGAAGTGTGTCTATCTGAAAAAATAAAGTTAATTCATTTTCAGAAAAGGTAACATTTGCTTCCTCTATATGTTTTTGATACGCAATTTTACCAATTTCAAAATACAATTCTTTAATTTCTTTCTCTTTACTGGAATTTTGCATTTTCAGGCGATTTATTTCTACAGTATCTTTAGTTTTTTTGCTAATATTTGTAGCGCCTTTTTTAAATGTATTCATAATACTCATTTGTTTTCCCCCTATAACTTTATACTTAAAAACACCCAACAAATAAAGAATGGTCAAAACCTATCTCGTTTGTGAGCACAAAGTTAATGGTCATAAAGACCAAGTTAATTGTACCTATCTTATAGTGTGAAAGCAATTAAAATTGAACTTTATGTAACATTTGGTGAATCTTAACATGACAGGAATGAATGCCTACTTGACAGCGATAAAAAGGATCATGCTTCAAATTAGAATAAATTGCTATCGTTAAGTGGATAGTCCACATGAATTGAAGGTTGATGGGGTATTAAAGTATCTTCGTGACCCCACACCAATTTACTTCTACAGAACAAAAGTATATTGCATGATAAGAGCAGTAACTAAAAGCTGAACTACATATTAAAGATTCCTATAATTGCTTTTACTACACAGAAGACATTTAATGATGATCCAAGCGATACCGAATATGAAAAAAACAACCTGAGCTACGTAGCTCAGGTTGTTTTTTCATGACGTGCCTTTAACCGTTCGATACGTCGATCAAGCGATGGATGTGTTGAAAAAATGTCTAATATTTTTTCTGGTGTATTAATTTTAAAGGCTGCATATGCTTGTTGTTCCTTTACTACTCTAGGGTTATCATTTTTTAAGCTTTCTAAGGCATATATCATCGAGTCGCTATTGATTAATTCACTCGCCAATTTATCAGCAGCAAATTCACGCCTTCTTGAAAAGGCTTTTACAACTAAACTTCCTAAAAATACAAGGAATAATGATATGAGAAATTTCACAATAGAGATAATGAAGAACATAAGTGCACTTACATTTTCGTTAAATAATGCAACCCATTTAATCATCGTAAGAGGTAACGTTATTAATAATATAATCGTATTTACAACACTTTGAACTAAACTTAACGTTACCATATCACCATTAGAAATATGTGCGATCTCGTGGGCTGCTACGGCTGCAATCGCTTTTTCATCCATCTCGTCTAACAATGCTGAACTAAAAGCAACAAGGGAACTGTTTTTACTTGGCCCAGTTGCAAACGCATTAACGTCTGGGCTATCATAAATCCCGACTTCGGGCATTTTTTTCATCCCTGCTTTCGCACATAATGAGGAGACAAGTTCATATAAACTTTTTTCCTCTTCACTTTGAAATTGATCTGGATTAATGATGTACATTTTGTGTGCTCTCTTTGCTAAGGCTTTGGAAAATAATAAGCTAATAAACGGAAATGTACAACCAAACAATAGTATGAAAGGTGCTAAACCTACGAGGGCACCAGCTGAAATAATGGATAAAGAAAATATAATTCCAATATTAGCTAATAGGAACCAACTCCATCTCTTCAATGCTCCCCCCCTAATATGTAATGGAGGCGACTTTTCAATATGATTTGTAATCCCGGTAAAATTTCTTTGTTCATAACTATAATGGTCACTAACGCTTTCCATATACTCAGTAGCAGCCGCTACCTCATCATGAATTGGAAATCCGCATTTTGGACATGATGCTGCTCTATTAGAGACTTGATTTCCACATTCATTACATGTAATCAATGCCAAAAAAATTTCCCCCTTTGTTGTTAACGACATTTTTTAACAAAATGTGACTTTATCTATTTCCCTAACCCAGAACTTTTTTCCTCCTTTTTCAAAAAATAATATTTATAAAAAAGAAAAACTCGCCTGCGGCGAGTTTTATTTATCTTCATCCACTACGTTATAGGTCTTTCCATCTGTAGCATCCTGTGCGAGGTTATTTGGTCGGTTGTGCACATCATTGATTATGTCAAATGTACCGGGAATTACACCAAACTCCGTATCGACAACATCTTGAATAATGGCCGGATTATCCGTTTCCTTCAAGATTGAATTAATTTGTTTCTTCATACGTCGCTTCTCTCTCATTTTATCGAAAGCCATAATCATCCTCCTTTTTTAAAAGCATTTGTTATTTTCACGTGAAATATGACCTATTTACATAATAAAAAAATCTATAAAGCAAATAGTAAGGATTGTAAGCGTCAGATAAAGGAGATTGTGATATGGAAGCGAAAATATCAGTTCACAACTTAACGAAAATTTTTGGTAATAACCCTAAAGAAGGTTTAAAACGGTTAGAAAAAGGTGAAAGCAAAGAGAAAATTTTGGCTGACACCGGATTAACAGTTGGTGTTAACAACGCTACATTCGAAGTGAAAGCTGGAGAATTTTTCGTCATTATGGGGCTTTCTGGCAGTGGGAAATCAACATTAATTCGTTTAGTGAATCGATTAATCGAACCTACTGCCGGTGAAGTGAAAATTGATGGAGTAGATATAACAAAAATGGGCAAACAAGAACTCATTGAAACGAGAAGAAAAAAGTTAGGGATGGTTTTTCAGAAGTTTGCTCTTTTCCCACATCGAACAGTATTAACAAATGTAGAATATGGTCTTGAAATCCAAGGAGTGTCAAAAGAAGAAAGGGAGAAAAAAGCCCGCAAAGCGATTGAAGATGTTGGACTTGGAGGATATGAAGAAAGTTATCCTGACGAATTAAGTGGGGGTATGCAGCAGCGTGTAGGACTTGCACGTGCTTTAGCAAATGATACAGATATATTGCTAATGGATGAAGCCTTTAGTGCATTAGACCCTCTAATTCGTAAGGAAATGCAAGATGAGATTTTATATTTACAAAACAAACTAAATAAAACAGTACTATTTATTACGCATGATTTAGATGAGGCTTTGAAGTTAGGTGATCGTATTGCGATTATGAAACATGGTCGTATTGTTCAAATCGGTACATCGGAAGAAATACTTGAAAATCCTGCTAATGAGTACGTATCAAACTTCGTAAAAGATGTAGACCGATCCAAAGTATTACTGGCGTCTCACGTAATGAAAAAACCAGATGTAATTACCACTTGGAAAGACGGACCAAGAGTTGCTATACGTAAAATGGAAGATGCTGGGTTATCAAGTATTTTTGTAACGGATAAAGAGAAGAAATTGAAAGGTATTCTAACAATAGATGACGCCTTAAAAGCTTATAAAGAAGATAAGTGGATAGAGGATGTTCTCCAAACCGATTACGAAACAACAAGCCCTGATACTCCATTAAGTGATTTAATTGGGGTTGCAACAGAAACGAGATACCCCATAGCCGTAGTAGAAGATGAGAAGCTTGTCGGTATTATTGTACGGGTTTCCATTTTATCTGGACTTATTTTAGGTAAGGACCAAACTGAGGAGGTGAGTGAATCGTGAACTACTTTAACTTACCTTTAGAGCAATGGACAAATGATTTTGTAAATAATTGGCTTATACCTGTTATGGGTGGATTCTTTGCAGCCATTAGTAATATTATCGGTTTTTTTATTGATGGTGTCATTTGGATCCTGACGATTATACCGGCCGAATTGATGACCATCATTCTTGTAGGACTAGCTTGGTGGCTATCCGGTATAGGTGTTGCCATATTCACATTGATTGGGGCTCTGTATTTAGGTTCTGTAAACCTTTGGGAAGATGCAATGCTTACGTTAGCAATTGTTATTGTTGCTACGCTTTTTTCTATAATAATTGGTGTTCCAATAGGCATACTAAGTTCAAAAAATAACGTAGTACACCAAATTGTAAGGCCTATTCTGGACTTTATGCAAACATTACCTAGTTTTGTCTACTTAATCCCTGCAATCTTACTGTTTGGACTTGGTGGTGTGCCGGCCGTTGTTTCTACTTTTGTGTTTGCAACCCCCCCGGCAGTAAGGATGACCATTTTAGGAATACAGCAAGTACCTGACGATGTCATTGAAGCAGCCCGAGCTTTTGGGTCAACCTCAAGTCAAATGCTAAGAAAAGTACAATTACCTATGGCCATACCAACAATTATGGCTGGTATTAACCAGACGATCATGTTGGCTTTATCGATGGCTGTTATTGCATCGATGATTGGTGCGCCTGGTTTAGGTTCTATCGTTTTAGCCGGTATTTCACGAGTAAATGTAGGATTAGGTCTAGTTGGTGGTTTAGGGATTGTTGTATTAGCGATTATTCTGGATCGAATCACACAAGGAATTGGACAAACAGGAAGAAGATAAGGAGTGAAAAAACATGAAGGATATAGTTTTCAAGAAAACATTTGTTGTCATTTGTTTATTAGGTTTGCTCGTTGGTTGTGGTGGCGGAAATGACAATAACAATAACGAAGGTGGGAACCAAGAAGAAGAGACCATCACTCTTGGTCTAACTCCCTGGTCAAGCACTGTTCCCCCAACTGAAGTAGCCCGATTGATCTTAGAGGACATGGGATATAAAGTGGAAACAACTAAAGCAGATGCTGGAGGTATTTATACCGGCTTATCACGAGGTGATATTGATGTGTTTATGGACTCGTGGTTACCAGATATGCATGCAAATTATATGGATCAATTCGGTGAAAACATTGATGATACGGCATTGAGTTACCCAAATGGAGAATTGGGTTGGGTTGTTCCCGAATATGTAGATATTAATTCCATTGATGAGATAAAAGGAAATGAAGATTTGTTTGATGGAAAGATTTATGGTATTGAAGAAGGAGCTGGGATGACTGCCACTACAAGAGAAATGCTTGAGGGTTATGATTTAGATTTAGAGCTTGTGAATTCTAGTGAAGGTGGAATGTTAGCGCAGGCTTCTCGCTTCATCAATCAAAATGAGCCAGTACTGTTCTTAGGCTGGAGACCTCACCCAATGTTCGTAAATTATGACTTGAAAGTATTAAAGGATCCAAAGGGATACTTCAAAACATCTGAAGTACACGTCTTAACAAATAAAGACTTTAAAGATCGAGTTCCAGAAGCTTATGAATTTCTTAGCAGGTGGAGCATTGACGTAGAAGATGTTGAACATATGATTGTGGAGATTGACGGCGGTAGAGATGCAGAAGAAGTAGCGCAAGAATGGATTGATAACAATCAAGACAAAGTAGATCAAATGAGAAACGGTGATGATGGCGGAGACGATAATGAAAACGAAGGCGAAAACGGGAACAATAACGGAAATGATAACGAAAATGGAAATGAATAAGTAATTAAAAACCATCCCCTATCATCAGGGGATGGTTTTATTCAATTGGTTTTCCACTACTAAAATGCCCAGATTTACATGAGCAACTTATCCGCCTTCTCCTTGTCCATCAATGGACAGTCCTCACTTCCGCGTATTTATGAAGTAATTTAAAAAGTTTTTCAAACCGCTCCCCGCTCACATGGATCAACCAATATTATGTATTGTTAGGAAAAGTATACCAATCCTACATGAACATGTATTTTACATAATAAAATAATGAGTAAAGGAGGGGAAGAAATGGATTACAGATCAAAACGAGTAACGAATTTGCCCCCATATTTGTTTTCTGTTTTTCAAAAGAAGAAGAAACAGTTAGAAGAACAAGGAGTCGATGTTATTGACTTAGGTATCGGTGCCCCTGATTTACCGACACCTCCATTTATCGTGCAAAAACTATTAGATGAATCCGTAAAGCCGGAAAATCATCGATATTCCAACTATGCAGGGTCTCAAGAGTTCCGAGAAGCGGTAGCAAACTTTTACCGCAGGAAATATGGAGTAGAATTAAATCCGGACGAAGAAGTTTTAACGTTAGTTGGTTCAAAAGAAGGAATTGCCCATCTTATTTCAGCCGTTATTAACGCGGGTGATTCGGTTCTAATTCCCGACCCTGGATATCCAGTGTATCGCTCAGCGGTTAGTCTTGCTGATGGGGAAAGTATTTATTTTCCTTTAGATCATCAAAATGAATATAGACCAAACTTTAAATCCTTATCTCAAACCGAGATACGGAAGGCGAAAATGATCATTCTTAATTATCCGAGTAATCCTACAGCAGCCACGGTAAACCTCGCTACATTTCAAGAAGCCATTTCATTTGCAAAACAGCATAACTTAGCACTTGTACATGATGCTGCATATGGATTAGTTACATTTGGCGAATATGAAGCTCCTAGTATATTACAAGTACCAGAGGCAAAGGACATTGCAGTCGAATTCGGTTCATTATCAAAGAGCTTTAATATGACTGGCTGGCGTATAGGATACATAGTCGGAAGTAAGCACCTCATTCAATCCCTCTCTCTTATGAAAAGTAATATTGATACAAGTCAATTCCTCCCCATTCAAAAAGCTGCAGCCGTAGCATTACAAAGTGATCTCCAATCTGTAAAGCATAATAATGACATATATAACAATCGATTAAGTACAATGCTCAATGCACTAAAACAAATAGGGATACATGTCAAAAGGCCAAAAGGAACATTCTTCATATGGGCTCCTGTACCAATTGGCTATACCTCTAATGAATTTGCCGAAGAAATGTTGAAAAAAGCTGGTGTCATTATTACACCTGGCACAGCATTTGGTCCATCAGGTGAAGGATACTTTCGCATTTCTTTATCTGTTCATACGGACCGACTAGAGGAGGCAGCTAAAAGAATTCGCCAATTTAAAGGAGGTGAATCCTAGTGACAGTGATGACAGGTGCACAGGCGATCGTTTCTTGTATGAAACGAGAAGGTGTAAAGAAAGTTTTTTGCGTCCCTGGAGAAAGTTATTTGCCATTGCTCGATGCAATATATGAAGAACCTAACATTGACTTAATTTCGAATCGGCATGAAGGTGGAGCAGCTTTCATGGCCGAAGGTTATGCGAAAGCTAGTGGAAAGCCGGGAGTTGTAATGGCTACGAGAGGAGTAGGGGCGGCCAATCTTTCTATTGGGGTGCATACTGCACATCAAGATTCAACACCAATGGTTATACTTCTTGGTCAAGTACATCGAAAGTTCCGTTATCGGGAAGGATTTCAAGAAATAGATTTGGATCGTTATTTTTCGACCTTTGCAAAATGGGCAATAGAAATTCAGGACGCCGAGCGGGTGCCTGAACTTATTCAGCGAGGGTTTCGGATTGCCCAAAGTGGTCGCCCTGGTCCGGTCGTTCTTTCATTGCCTGAAGACATGTTAATCGAAAGCGCCGACATGACCTTTGGTCAACCTTATCATCAATCAAAACCACGCCCTTCTCAACAGGAAATTCATGAAAGTTTACGTTTATTCCGTAATGCAAAACGGCCTCTATTAATTGCGGGAGGTGGTGTGAAGCTTTCGAAAGCAGAACACTTGCTGATTAAAGTTGCAGAACATTTCCGAATACCGGTAATGGCCGCTTTTCGTCGTCATGATGTGTTTCCGAATCAACACCCAAACTATGTTGGTCATCTAGGGTTGGGAACAAGTAGGAGCATTATCGATACAGTTGATCAATCAGACTTAATTGTTGCACTTGGTACGAGACTTTCTGAGGTTACAACTCAAGACTATTCTATTATTCAACCAAACAAACCAATCGTTCACATTGACATTGATGAACAATGCCTTGGGAAAGTATTTTCGCCTCATTTAGGAATCGTTGCTGACGCTGGAGAATGGTTAAGTGCTCTGTTGGAACACAACATACAGACGAAATGGGAGCAATGGATTACACAATGTAGAAATCGTTTTTTACAAACAGTTCTTCTACCGGAACAAAAAGATATCAATACACATGTGATTCATATACTATCAACCTATTTACCGAGGGATGCCATTTTAACGAATGACGCAGGTAACTTTGCCGGATGGTTGCATAAGTTCTACTTATTTAAAGAAAAAAACACATATATCGGCCCTACATCTGGTGCAATGGGTTACGGCATGCCGGCTGCAGTTGGAGCAAAAATGGCACAACCATTGAAAACGGTCGTTTCCTTATCCGGTGATGGTGGCTTTTTCATGACAATACAAGAGTTAGAGACTGCTATTCGTTATGATATTCCAATTATTTGTATCGTATTTAACAACCAAATGTACGGTACGATTCGCATGCACCAGGAGATACATTATCCGAAACGAGTTATTGGAACGGAACTAGGAACTATACATTTTGCTAACATGGCAGAAAGTATCGGTGCTGTAGGCGTACAAGTAAACGATAAGGAACAGTTTGAGAGTGCGTTGCGCCAAGCTTTTACAAATGATAAACCGACCGTTATTGAAGTAAACAGTGACCCGAGTCAAATTTCCGTGACGAAAACCATCGAGTAGTTTCGTCATGTGTAACGGTTCGCATTATATTGAAAAAAGGAGGAGATAGATATGTTGCAAATATCTGTTGGTGAGGAAAAACTATCAAACTATATAAATGGAAAGTGGGTTACAAGCACACAATATAAACCTGTTTTCAACCCAGCAAATGGTGAGGTCATTGTTAAAGTTCCACAATCAAAAGCGAAGGATGTAGATAGAGCAGTTCAGTATGCCAAAGAAGCACAAAGAGAGTGGGCGCTTGTCCCTGCCCCCCAAAGAGCAGAAATAATGTTTCGAATTGGTGCCTTAATGAAGGAGCGGAAAGAGAAACTATCCCGATTACTAACCTTAGAAAACGGAAAAGTCATTGAAGAGGCTCGAGGAGAAGTGCAAGAAGGAATTGATATGGCGTTTTATATGGCAGGAGAAGGTCGTCGACTATTTGGTCAAACGACACCATCTGAGCTAAAGGATAAATTTGCTATGAGTGTTCGTTCCCCAGTTGGAGTCGTTGGCATTATTACTCCATGGAATTTTCCAATTGCCATTGCAACATGGAAGTCGTTTCCAGCAATCGTCGCAGGGAACACGGTCATTTGGAAACCGGCTACTGAAACACCGTTAATGGCACGGGAATTAGCTCGTATTTGTGATGAAGCAGGGTTGTCGAAAGGCGTTTTAAATGTTGTATATGGGGCCGGCTCAGAAGTAGGAGAAGCGATGGTCGATCATGAAGATATTCGAGTTATTTCCTTTACGGGATCTAATGATGTTGGTCGTAATGTAGCCAGTAAATGTGGCCAACACTTAAAGAAGGTGTCCTTAGAAATGGGAGGGAAAAATGCAGTCATTGTAATGGATGATGCAAACATTAATTTAGCAGTTGAAGGCATATTGTGGAGTGCATTTGGTACGAGTGGTCAGAGATGTACAGCATGTAGTAGGGTGATTGTCCACCAAGATAGAAAGGCTCAATTGGAAGAACAATTACTTAAGGAAATGGAGAATCTCAGCATTGGAAACGGGCTGGAAGAATCCATTAAAGTGGGGCCTATTATTAACCGTTCAGCCATTGAAAAGATTAAAAGATATATAGAGATAGGAAAACAAGAAGGTGCGACGTTATTAGCTGGAGGTTATGAGTTGAAGGATCGGTCATATGAAGAGGGGAACTATTTTGTTCCAACTTTATTTACGAATGTCACACCAAATATGACAATTGCTCAAGAGGAAATCTTTGGCCCTGTCGTATCAATCATATCCGTTGAAAGTTTCGAAGAAGCAATTGAGGTAAATAATAACGTATCCTATGGCCTCTCTAGCTCCATATTTACAAAGGATGTAAACCAAGTATTTGCTGCTCAAAGAGATTTAGATACAGGAATCGTTTACGTAAATGCTGGTACAACTGGCGCTGAAATCCACCTTCCGTTTGGAGGAACGAAAGGTACTGGTAATGGTCACCGTGATTCGGGGTTAGCGGCACTTGACGTTTTTACCGAGTGGAAGAGTGTGTATGTAGATTACAGCGGGAAACTTCAACGGGCTCAGATTGACACTGAGTAAAGAAGGGGTGTTTCTATGAAGGTTGGCGTGTTAGGTTCAGGTTTAATGGGAAAAGAAGCTGCACGAGACCTAGTTCGAAGTAGCGGGGTTACAGAAGTAGTTTTGGCTGATATTGATCAACAGAGGGCAGAGACCGTCTGTCAGCAAATTCAATCTCCGAAATTAAGCTCAGCGACAGTAGATGCCAGTCAAAAAGAAGAGCTTGCTCAATTTATGGAGCGGTTTGATGTAATAATTAACGCACTTTTTTATTCATTTAACGAAATAGTAGCGGAAACAGCAATTCAAGTTGGTACACATAGTGTGGATTTAGGTGGGCACATTGGGCATATTACAGATCAAGTGTTGAAAAAGCATGAAGAAGCATCCAAAGCTGGTGTCACCATTATACCAGATTTAGGTGTTGCACCTGGAATGATTAATATCTTGTCAGGGTATGGAGTCAGTCAGTTAGATGAAGTGGATTCAATTCGACTATTTGTTGGGGGAATTCCTGTTCAACCAGATCCTCCTTTAGAGTACAACCATGTTTTTTCCATGGAAGGATTATTTGACCATTATACAGATCCTGCTCTCATAATTCGTAACGGTTCAAAACAAGAAGTTCCTGCATTATCAGAAATTGAACAAATTCACTTCGAACGGTTTGGTCCGTTAGAGGCATTTCATACTTCTGGAGGGACTTCTACTCTATCCTACTCTTATCCCAATGTAAAAACATTAGAGTATAAAACGATTCGTTATCGCGGTCATGCAGAGAAGTTTAAACTGCTAGTAGATTTGAATTTGACGAAAAAAGATTACTATGTAGATATTGACGGTTTGCTAGTAAACCCGAGAAACGTGTTTTTAAAAGTGCTTGATCCAATTGTTCATTTGAAAAATAAAGATGATGCCGTCTTGCTAAGAGTCATTGTTGAAGGTTCAAAGGATGGGGGAAGAATGACTTGTACGTATGAAATGACTACATTTAAAGATAAAAAGGAAAATGTGACAGCAATGGCACGGTCTACAGCCAATACAATATCAGTTGTCGCTCAAATGATTGGGAATGGAACTATCCAGAAAAGGGGTGTCTACCCGCCTGAACAAATAGTCTTTGGGAAGAAATATATTGCGGAAATGGCAAAACGCGGAGTTCAAATCCATGAAACGAAGACATTTAATTAACACCATTCATGAACAAGGCTGTAGACAATAAAGAAAGGTCTACAGCCTTGTTTTTATAAAGAGATACCCATAGAAATATACTTTAATTCAACGAATTCATGAATGCCGTGATGGCCTCCTTCTTTTCCAATACCTGACTGCTTAATTCCCCCAAATGGTGCCTCCGCTAACGCGGGGAATACATCGTTTATTCCAACAATTCCATACTCAAGTTTTTCTGATACGCGGACAGAACGATCTACGTTTTTCGTGAAAATATAAGCGGCTAGCCCATAATTTGAATCATTCGCGTTTGTAATTCCTTCATCCTCACTTTGGAATGATTGTACCGGGATAATGGGACCAAACGTTTCTTCATGCATGACTTTCATTTTTTTATGTACATTTGTTAAGACAGTAGGAGGAAAAAACAGACCATTACTTAAATGGTTTCTATTATCATTATGCGGGCTATAAATGTCAGCCCCTTTCTCCTGAGCATCTCGTAAATGGGTCATCACCTTATCTTTCTGATGTTCATTAATTAATGGCCCTATATCAACTTGTTCCTCAAGGCCATTTCCTTGGCGTAAATCGCGAACTTTATCTTTTAACTTTTCAGTAAAGGTTTCATATACGGACTGTTGAACATATACGCGGTTTGCACATATGCACGTTTGACCACTATTACGAAATTTACTTGCTAACGTTAAATCTACTGCTTGGTCAATGTCTGCATCATCAAACACGAGAATAGGAGCATGACCACCTAATTCAAGAGAAAGTTTTTTGACATGACTTGCGCTTTTTTCCATTAAATATTTACCAACTTCAGTAGAACCAGTAAACGTAATTAATCTAACGTCTTCGTTTGATAATACTGCTTTTCCAATCCCTTTAGCATCGCCATTTACTAAGTTTACAACACCTGAAGGAATACCTGCTTCCTCTAGAATCTTTACAATTTTAATCGCTGTGAGGGGGGTATCTGGTGCTGGTTTTAAGATAACTGTACAACCTGCAGCGAGTGCTGGCCCGAGTTTTCTCGTAATCATTGAGGCAGGGAAATTCCATGGTGTAATAGCAGCAACTACACCGACTGGTTGTGGGATGACGAGTAATCGCTTCGTTTTTACTGATGATGGGATTGTTTCACCGTATAGACGGTTCGCTTCTTCAGCATACCATAGCAGAAAGCTGGCAGCAGATTTCACCTCACCTAGAGCTTCTTTTAATGGTTTCCCTTGTTCTTTCGTAATCGTCTTTGCTAGATCATCTGCTTGTTCTGTCATGAGTTGATAGGCTTTATATAATATAGTAGATCTTTCTCGAGGTGTTTTTGAGGACCATGTTGGAAAGGTATTCTTAGCTGCTTTTATCGCTTCCTCGGCATCGCTTTTACCGCCATAGGATATTTCAGCAATCTGCTCTAATGTTGCGGGATTATAGACAGGCATCGACTTCTTTGATACAGATTCTTTCCATACACCGTTAATATAGTTGCTTTTTGTTAATGTTTCCACAAATCATTCCCCCTTAAAAGATAATTCGTTGCATAAATTTTACCATATTATGAATTAGAAAAAGGCCAAGACGGTAACATTTTGTTTAGTTCTTTATCTTGTCGGTATCCAAGTACGTATTCCGCTTGCATAACTGTGTGAATTTCTCGTGTACCTTCATAGATAACTGGTGCTTTTGAGTTACGAAGATACCGTTCTACCGGGTATTCGTTTGAGTAACCGTATGCGCCATGAATTTGTACCGCATCATTGGCAGCTTGATTAGCAAAATCACAGGCTTGCCATTTTGCTAGTGACGTTTCTCGTGTATTTCGTTTTCCTTTGTTCTTAAGTTCACCAGCTCGAAAGACGAGAAGGCGACTCATTTGTAAACCTGCTTCCATCTTCGCTAACATTTGTTGTACGAGTTGGTGCTTACCAATTGGTTTCCCGAACGTTTCCCGATCATGACAATACTGAACGCTTGCTTCTAAACATGCCATAATAAGTCCGCAGGCACCAGCAGCTACGGTAAAGCGGCCATTATCTAAAGCGGACATAGCAATTTTAAATCCTTCTCCTTCTTTTCCTAGTAAATTTTCTTTCGGAACTCTTACATTATCTAAAAAAATCTCCCCTGTATTACCAGATCGAATACCGAGTTTTCCTTTAATAGCTTTAGATGAAAAGCCTTTAAAATTGCGCTCCACAATAAATGCAGATATCCCATGGTGTTTCTCTTCTTTATTTGTATAAGCGAAAATGAGGAAGTTGTCAGCTGTATCACAAAGGGAAATCCATGTCTTTTGTCCATTTAATATATAATCATTACCATCATGTTTTGCTGTTGTACGGAGGGAAGCAACATCAGAACCGGCGCTAGGTTCAGTTAGTCCGAATGCTCCAATTTGTTCTCCTTTTGCTTGGGGTACTAGGTACTTTTGTTTTTGTTGTTCAGTTCCCCACTGTAACAATGTTAAACTGTTCAGACCAGTATGAACAGAAACCGCCGTCCGAAAGGCAGTATCCCCTCGTTCTAATTCTTCGCACAATATAGCTAAGGAATTATAGTCCATACCACCTCCACCGTAATGTTCAGGTATACATACTCCCATGAATCCGAGTTCTGCTAGTTTATCCGTTAACACCGGGTCAAAATAACCTTGCTCATCCCATTCTTTCATATATGGGATGATTTCTTTATCAACAAATTGCCTAGCTGTTTTACGTAACATGTATTGTTCATCAGTAAGCTCAAAATTCACCAACTATCACTCCTTTTATATCACATTTCGTTTCAGCAGGTTCATAATGTCTTCTGCACTATATCCAATGCTGGTTAATACTTCTTGTGTATGTTCCCCTGGATTAGGTGGATGTTGTTTATATTGCACACCCGTTCTAGATAAATTAATTGGGCTGCCTATCATATGAATGTTTCCTGCAGTAGGGTGTTCTGCTGCAATGAACATTTCCCTGCTTTGTAATTGCGGGTCAGAGATAAGTTCATTTACGGATTGGATTGGTCCACAAGGGATGCCTTCATCTTGACAAGTTTGTTTCCAATGAGCGGTGTTTTTTTGTAAGAATGCTTTCTGTAATATTGGAATTAACGTTTCCCGATTTTCAACGCGGTCTGGATTTGTTGCAAAGCGTCTATCCTTTGCTAAATGGGGCTGTGTAATTACGGTACACAGTCTCATAAATTGATGGTCATTCCCGACCGCAATGACCATCTCACCATCTTTCGTTTTAAATGACTGATATGGAACGATATTTGCATGAGTGTTCCCTAGACGCTTCGGATTCTCACCGGACATGAGGAAGTTACTAGCAATATTAACGAGGGAGCTAACTGCTGAGTCATATAATGATAAGTCGATTTTCTGCCCCATACCTGATGTACTACGTTCCAGTAAAGCAGCTTGTATACTAATGCAGGCGTACAATCCAGTTAACACATCTGTTATTGCGACGCCTAATTTTTGTGGCCCCGAAAGGGAATTTCCTGTAATGCTCATTAATCCGCTCATTGCTTGAATAATAAAATCGTATCCTGGTAAATGTTTATAGGGTCCCGTTTCACCAAACCCGGTAATGGAACAATAAACGAGTCGCGGATTTATGTCCGCTAATGTGTTGTAATCTAACCCTAATCGTTCCATCGTTCCCGTTTTGAAATTGTGGAGAATAACATCACTTTGTGCAACAAGCTTATAGATAATTTCCTTTCCTTCTTCTTCTTTTAAGTTAACAGTTATACTTTTTTTATTACGATTCGCACATACATAATAGGCACTAACACCATTTTGAAACGGTGGTCCCCATTTTCTCGTTTCATCACTTCCGCCTGGAGCTTCTACTTTTATGACTTCTGCTCCAAGGTCCCCAAGAATCATAGAGCAATAAGGCCCTGCTAAAACTCTCGATAAATCTAGTATTTTAAAACCATGCAATGAACCTAACAGTTGTAGACCCCCTTTCGGTTTATAGAAAAAGCCAGTTTTTCTCCTGCACGAAGTTAATGCAAAAGGAGTAAAACTGGCTTTGTGAACAAGACATTTTTTATAATCAAAGGCTGCAGGCATATCACGAGTTACAAAGGAACTCTTACCAATCTTTAACTTAATATTATGCGAGAATTACGGTAAATATGATGAGTCTACATAAGGAAATACAGGCAGAGTATAAATCCATAAGCAATGAACCAAAGGGATAGCGCATATATACCGTTCAACTTTAACCCGACTTTAATAGAGTTGCTGTTTGCTAAGTTTGCCACCATTAAGTTTGTCGCGGATAATGGGGATGCCATAACCGTCACCATCCAACTCGAAAGCAAGCCGATACTAATGATAAGGTGATCATTTATGAATAGGGGTGATGAACTGATTGTAACACTAATCGCCGTTATGGTAATAATTGGATGAATGCCTACGAATGATAACAAAACGATGGAAACTCCTAATAAAGGAATAAGGAGCAGTGCATGTGAAACGCCTAAAACGTTTAAAAAGGATAAAATCCAATCACTTGCTCCTGCATTAATAATTGCAACACCGAATACGCCCGCGGCAATAAATAAGGATAGCTCGTTTCCCATACGTGGTAAACGTTCCTGTGTGTATGCAAATAGTTTTGTCAAAAATGCTTTTGGCGACTGATAAACAAGCGACCAAATTGTTGCTACTACAATAGCTGCAAGTGGGATGACCGTAATAACAGAGAAAGGGGAATAGTATTCGATAATCATTGTCATTGCAGTCATGCTCATAATAATTGAAAATAATTCTAATAGCTTCTTTTTTGCTTTTTTAAGAGACAATATATCCTCATTTGATTCAATTGTAATTGTTTCATTCGTTTTACCTTCAAATAAAAGTCCAAGTAATACCCCTATCATAGCGATTGTAATCCCAATTGGGAACAGTTCGAGCCAAGTAACATTAAAATAGGAAATAATCAGAGCTATCGATATGAAATAAGGTGACCATAGAAATGATAATGAAAATCCGCGATTTAAAGCTTTTAACCTCGCTTCTTCATAAGTCTTGAATGATGGTGTGCCGGTAACATGATACATAATCGGTATCGTACCTAAATTCATCACTGATCCAATGCCAACAATCGTCATTTGTAAGTATGTATATAGTTGTCTGGACGTTTTTATGTAATGATGAAAAATGGTTTCTAGGTATTGTAAGTACTTTCCTGCGTGGATAGGGATAGAAATGAGTGGAATGAAAATAAAGATACATAACAATCCGACATTTGCGTTTAGACCATTCATAACTGCAGAGAGACTACCACCTTTGATAAAAAGAATAGAAGAAACGAACAGTAATACGCAAATTAATAGTTTCGGAACTTTATTTAAAAATGGAATAAATGCAAGAATCGCCAAGACTGTAAAGATACTTATCAGTATGGTCATAATGGGATGTTGGAAAAATTGAGAGAATAAATAGGTGAATCCTATTAACAAAGTAGCTAGTGGACGTATGATAATTGTTTTCATATAAAATGTGCCCCTTCTCAGTAACTTCACTCTAATTCCATTATAGAAAAGAGTTTGCACATTGTCGAAGGCAACTACGAAAAACGGCATCCGATCATGGTAAATGTTGATTATGATAAATTAAGCAGTTTATTAAGCAAACCAATCCCATCAGCTGAGAGATTACATTAACAATTGAAAACGTTAAAGAGCTCAGGGTTACCCAAGCTCTTCTTTCGTATTATTACATTGCTAATAGGATTGTTTAGTACAAAGTGAATTCCTATAAAAAACATCTGCTATATTAATTACTCTTTTGCGTCTTGCACCTTATTTTTGAACCCGTTAATTTAATGACGGTGTCATTACTGTTTAGTACCAGATGAGGTTTCAATTTGTTGTTGCATGGAATCTTGGACAAGCCCATCTTTATGTCTCGTACTATTTAGAAAGTGAATGCAAAAGTGTCCGTTATATTGATTATCTGTTATAAGTTGATCACCATGGGGATATGAGTGCATTGCCGCTGCAAGTTTTCGACCGTCTACTTCGACAATAATGGCTCTTGGTGTCCACGAATAATCCCCTCCCCATATTTCCTTCATAACCTGAGCATCTTGAGCAGTTAATGGCTCGCTGTCTGCATGATTACCACCCATAGTATGCTTTACTTGAAAAGTCCTTCCCGTATGGAAATCGGTAATTGTAGCTATCTTTCCAGTTGAAAATACATATCGCGCTTCAGTCCACCAGTCTAATAACTCACCATGCTTTTGACTGACAACCGGTTTTATAGGAACGTGAACCTTGGGAATACGTAACTGTTGTCCAATGGACAGGGAGCTGTTTTGGGTTAAGTTATTAGCACTTAGTAAGTCATTGAAAGGGATGCCATAATGATTGCTTATATTCCACAAGTTATCTCCACTTTTGACGGTATGGGTCGTATACGTTACGGTTGGTCCTTCAGGTGAAGGATTTTGTACGGGTATATTTCCGTTTGACTTTAAAAAGTCTCGAACATTTGGGGAGATAACACCAGTTCCCCCGAGAATTGTGACATTATTGATTGTATTCGTTTGGTTTTTTACCCAGTTTTCTAAAGAAGATGGTATTTTATCTTTTTGCGTTAAAATAATAGGTGCTTCATTCATGGCTGCAAGAGGTGAAGCCGGTAGAGCATCAATAAAGCTAACCCCACTAGCGAAAAACACTTTCCCTCGGTCGAGTTCGTTGCTATAGCGCTCTGCAATTTTTACACTTGTAACGAAACGGTCTGAACCAGCTATTCGTTCTATATTAGATACACCTATTTTTTTAATTTCCGATTCAATTCTTGATGAAACAGCACCCTCACCACCAATTAGGGTGACTTTTTTAATTCCGTGTTGATGTATATACTGCTTTACAGAATCAGGGAGTTTATCCTTCCCAGTAAACACAATGGGTATTTGCATCTTTCCAGCATAGGGTGCAACCGAAAGTGCGTCGGGTGAACGTTCGTTCCCGGTTGTAATAATCAACTCGTTTGGGTGTTTTATTTCGTTTGCGATTTGTACTGATGTATCATAACGGTCTTTACCGCTAATTCGTTTTACTTCATAGCCCTGCTGTTTTAGATTATGTTCAATTGCTTTTGATATTGCATTTTCTCCGCCTGTAAGATATATCGTTTTCGGCTGTAATCGATTAATTTCCTTTACTACATTATCACCGAGGTGATCGGGTTTTGTTAAGAGTAATGGAGAATTATATTTCTTCGCTAGTACACTACTAGTTAAGGCATCAATCGGTAAGTCGCCCCGACCTAATACAACAATGTCTGATGTATTTTGCCAACCCTTTTGAGAAATGACCACACTTGTTTCGTATCGATCTTTTCCGAATAACTCTACTGCTTTCACATCTGCCTTAACAGTAGGGATCATTAATGTTTGACCAGTAGTAATGGCGTCTGAAGTAAGTTGATTAGCTGCTTTAATATCATCAACTGAAACCTCAAACTGATGTGCAATCCTAAAAAGTGTATCCCCCGACTTTACGGTATAAAGGGTTGTTTGCGTTTGAGACACTGTTGCTTTTTCACTAGCACTTGAAGGTTGTACTTCGTTTATCATGAAACTTCCAACTATAATACTTCCAATGAGCACCTTAGCACCAAGAATTTTTAATTTAGGAAATTTATTTAGAAGATATGTTTTCACATACATATCAAAAGATTGTTTCGGATTTGCGTTAGATTGACCATGAAGAAGTTCTTCAGAAAACTCTGTTAAATGGGGATTTATATATAAAATAATTTCATATCCGTTCTCTCTCTTGATTAATTTATGATCTGAAAACAAGTCCATAACTGTCCTCCTTAAGTTTCACCATAGAGCGAGTTCATATGTAAAAAAGCACTTCCATTGGAAGCACTTTTACGAACGTGGATTATGTTCCGCATGTTTAATAAATGTTAATTCATCTTCAACCAATCCGCATACACCGCATTGAACCTTGTAAGAAGGGCCGTTATAACTCATATGAAAAACATCTACATCACCATCTGTATACTCCTCAATAATATTACCTGATTGTGCGTCCAGCTTTACTGGTTTCGCTACTTGTTCAATAATGTTAAACCTAGAACGATTTGTCTTACAGTTTGGACATAAGTATGGGCTGTTCATAGAAATACACCTCCATATACTAGTATTTCCACTTCTATATATATCTTGCATAAATAGAAACAAAAATTGAATGTGCATTCTCATAAGTTAGTCCATCATTTTGACATTTGAAATGAAAATTTTTCATACAAAAAACGTACCTTCCTATATCTACTGACATAGAAAGGTACGCTTTTCACTTAAGGTTGTACTTGTGTGTTTTCCTTTCGTTGCTCACTTGGTCTTCGTGTTTGTACAAACCAAACAATTCCGATTAAAATTGCTCCAGCAATGTCAATGAAATTTCCTGGCGCAATTAACATAAAACCGGCCGCAAACAATGCAAGTCTTTCCCACAATAAAGTTTTTCGTGCAAAATATCCCATTAAGGAACTACTAATACCCATCATACCTAGTAAGGCAGTAATAATGGCTATTGTAACGGTTAATACATTATAATCTCCCGCTAACACGAGGATTGGGTTAAATACAAACATATAAGGGATGATAAAGGCAGCAATAGCCAACTTAACTGCCGTCACCCCAGTTTTAAACGGATTCGATCGGGCAATACCTGCACCTGCGTATGCGGCTAAACATACAGGAGGAGTGATATCTGCCACAATACCGAAATAAAACACAAATAAATGTACGGCAATCATTTCAAGGCCAAATCCGTTAATCAATGCTGGTGCCGCTACGGTAGCTGTAACTACATAGTTTGCGGTTGTTGGTAGTCCCATTCCAAGAATAATACAAGCAATCATTGTAAAGAACAGAGCCAACGGTAGTATGCCGCTAGACAAGGCAATAATGGCATTGGCAAATTTCCCACCTAAACCAGTAATTCCTACAACACCTACAATAATACCAGCTGTTGCCACAGCGGCAATAACAGGGAGTGCTACTCGAGCACCTTGCTCTAACACATATAACGTTTTCTTAATACCCATGCGAGTATCTTTGCTTATCATACTAACAACATAAGCGACGACGATACCCATAATAGCCGCTCGCTGAGGTGTAAAACCTGAGAACAACGTTACGATAATCGCGATTAATGGGAGCAACATATATCCTCTGGAAAAGAACAGCTTTTTTGCATTTGGAAGCTTTTCTTTAGATAGTCCGTAAATTCCTTGCTTCTTCGCCTCAAAGTGAGCTCCCATAAAAATGCCGGAAAAATATAAAATTGCCGGAATTAAGGCTGCTAACATAATCGTAGCATAAGTTGTTCCCGTATATTCGATCATAATAAAGGCTGCTGCACCCATTATTGGTGGCATTAACTGTCCGCCAGTAGATGCGGAGGCTTCCGCTGCTGCAGCGAATTCGGGCTTGAATCGTGCTTTCTTCATCATCGGAATAGTAAAAGACCCTGATGCAACAGTGTTTGCAATAGAACTGCCTGAAACCATACCCTGTAATGCACTAGCTGTTACAGCCGCTTTAGCCGTACCCCCAGTAAACCGCCCTGTTAATGCAAAGGCTAGGTCGTTAAAAAATCTACCGATACCTGAATTTACTAATAAAACACCAAATAATAGGAAGAGGAAAATAAATTTTGCGGAAACTTGAACAGGTATTCCAAATATACTATTTTCTCTAAACCATAAGTCCGTAAAGACTTTTTCGAAGGAGAATCCGGCGTGTGCTAAGATTTGTGAGGGAATTAAGTTTCCGTACATGGCATAAGCGATAGCAATAACTCCAACAATGACAATCGGTAATCCTACACATCTTCTGGTCGCTTCAAGTAGGAGTAATACTCCTAAAACTGCAACGATAACATCTAATGTTTCATAGCCATGTATTCGAGCTCGTAAAATTTCATCAAATTTCATAATTTTATAATACCCAACAAAAATGGCCGTAAATGCAAGTGCTACGTCGTACCAAGGTACTCCTTTCTTGTGTAACCCTCTTTTCGCTGGATAGAGTAAGAAAATCAAGCCTAATGCCGTACCTACGTGTATAGCGCCTTGTATTTGTGATTGTAATATTCCGTAGTAACCAGTATAAAGATGGAACAAGGTTAAATAAATACCAATAAAGGATACAACCCAAGCCCATTTACCAATATGCTTTCGGTATGCACTTTCTCGGTCATACTTCTCTAACAACTCTTCTGGATTTTTTAGTTCACCGTTTTCAGGAGTGATTTCTGGCTTAGTGCTATCCTCATCTAAATTCTGTCTGTTAGTGTACTTCGAGTTGTTTTTCTCAGTCACACCATTCACCACCCTTTCCCAAAAAATGGAATAACGTTAGAAAAGGGCCGGACACACTGTGTCTGGCCCTTAATTCTTCTTAAGCTAATCTTGATAGAATTATTTTAGATCGTCCAAGCTGTTAATACCTGTTGATTCACGAGTAATGATCTGCATAACCTCTGGATAAATATGACCGATAAAGGCAAAGTTTTCAACTGGCTTACCTTCAAAATCAGCTTCACCATTGTAAGCATTAAGTGCTGGTACGTGAACTGTCATACCAAGATCCATGTCTCCTTGCCCAATAGTAGCCAAGTTTTCAACAGATGCACCTGTTTCAGTAGCTGTAACTGTTACGCCATCGATATATTTCGTCCAAAGGTTCGCCATTTCTCCACCTAGTGGGTAGTAAGTACCACCTGCACTACCAGTACCTAGAACTAGTTGACTAGCTGTGTCTGTTGCACTTACGTCCGCAACTTCAGCATCAACTGTTAAACCTTGTTCTTCGTAGTACTTTTTCGCACCAGGGTGAATTGGTAATCCTGGAAGACCGCTAAGGGCATTTTCAAGTGTCATATGAGCAGACTGTGCATGAGTATTTTCGTCTGCATGCTCAACAGAAATACGTGCTAATTCATATGCTACCTCTTCGCTAATTGTATCGGTGTTACCAACAAGGATTGCATATGCCGTAACCGTTTGCACATCCTCTTCTAAAAAGTCATAAGCATCTGAAGAAATAGTATATCCGAAATAGCCAAGGTTTTCTTCTACATATGCAACAGCTTCATCAGAGAGCCCGATTAATTTTGCATCACCAGAAGTAGCTTGCAAGTCGTTTACACTACCAGCTGGAAGCCCTAATAGGCCGAACGAAACATCAATGTTCCCGTCTTGTAGTCCATCTTTTGCATTACCAAAACCTTCTTCATAAGCAGAGAAGTCATCTTCGCCTAACTCGTAAGCTTCAAGGATAACTTTTGCAGCTGCTTGTGTACCACTACCAGCAGGTCCGATAGCTACGTTTGCATTTCCGCCACCGGTACCATCTTCGCTGTTTCCACCACACGCGGCTAATACAAGAGCCATAATGGATACTAGCATTAAAGTAATAGTCTTTTTCATTATTATCTCCCCCTCTTAATATGTAATGATTTCCAACAGTATTATAAAGTCCCATTGGATGTGCAAGTGCAAAATTTTATGGACTAGCACTTTACATAATATATTACCATATAAATGAATTTTGTGAAATATTGTGTAAATATTTTAAGTGAGGATGAATTTGTATTAAGATTGCTAGACGTTGCTATTACTGTGTTTTTCTCTTAAATATTTTATAATACAAATATTAAAATTATGTTAAAAATGTTTATTTTTGGATTTCACTCTCTTTATAGCTTGTTTACATATTTATAAATAATTTTTCAAATGCTTTTTGTGAAACTGGGAATGTTAATGGTGTGATGCAAGAACACGAGGAGGACCAGGAATGAAGTCACAAAAAGCAAACGGAAACAAACACAACATGAAATGGTGGCAATTATCCCTGTTTGGTGTTGGATGTACGATTGGTACAGGCTTCTTTTTAGCCTCAAGTATTGGCATAAAGCTTGGTGGGCCATCGGTACTCATTGCATTTTTGTTAGCAGGGTTAGCAACGTATTTTGTATTTGATGCCTTGTCTAAAATGACAGCAAATGATCCTCAAAAAGGTGCTTTTCGTTATTATGGAAAAAAAGCGTATGGCCATTGGGCTGGCTTTAGTATTGGTTGGGCATACTGGTCCTCAGAAATGTTAATTATGGGAAGTCAGTTAACTGCACTTTCCATTTTCACTCGTTTTTGGTTTCCGAATATTCCTCTTTGGATCTTCGCCATCATATATGCTGTATTAGGTCTTATTGTTTTATTAGCAGGAGGAAAGAAATTAAGTAAGTTAGAAAACGTATTTGCAGTCATGAAAATTGGTGCGATTTTAATGTTTATCGTGATTGGCGTTGTTTTCTTATTCGGTTTTGTTGACGGTGAAAAGCCGATCGAGGTAAAAAAGACGATGAACGATTTCTTTTCTCCTGGGTTTATGGGATTTTGGTCTAGCATGATATTTGCCTTTTACGCCTTTGGAGGCATAGAAGTCATGGGTCTTATGGCAACAGAATTAAAGGAACCGAAGGAGGCCCCGAAATCAGGCAGAGCAATGCTATTGTTACTTACGATCATATATATTTTATCATTGGGACTAGCTCTTCTATTAGTACCTTGGAAAAAGTTCGGTACCGAGGACAGTCCATTTGTCACTGTATTAGAAACCTTTAATTTAACATTTATATCCCATGTTTTTAATGGTGTTCTCATTATTGCCGGTTTCTCAACGATGGTTGCCGCTTTCTATGGTGTAACGACCATTTTAGTTTCTTTAGCTGAGGATGGCGATGCACCACACCTATTTGCGAAAAAAGGAAAGCTTGCCATTCCTATCCCGGCTTTAGCTTTACTTGTTGTTGGCTTAATCGCATCTATTGTTATGGCTCTCGTTTTACCGAAAAAAATTTATGAATATGTTACGACAGGAGCAGGATTAATGCTCTTATATAACTGGTTTTTCATCTTGCTATCAGCCCAAAGATTAAATGATCCTAATACGAAGGAGAAAGTAAAAAATATAGCAGGTATGGGATTGATTTTATTCGGTGTGTCAGGTACGTTAGTTGACGGAATAAACCGGCCAGGCTTTTTTATTAGTATGGGTATCGTTCTTCTAATTGGGATTGTTGTATGGTTTATGTCACGCATATGGAAACGAGAAAAGATGAATGAAGGAAAAATGTAAAATTTCTTGTACACCTTGAATGCCGAAGTAAATGCCAAACCCAATTAACACGATTCCCGATAATACACCAATGTATGAAAGCGTACGTGCTTTTAACCACTTTCGAAAGCCGCTGGATACGGTAGCCATTGTAATGTCCCATAAAAGTAACCCGATTATAATCGCACTGCTGAAAATAAATAAATCTTTCGTACCATAAGATGCAGCTGTTTTGGCAAGTACTGCACCATAGATCCCTAACCAAAAAATAATCGTTAATGGATTGGCGATGGACATAAGGAAGCCTGATAAAAAGGATTGGGATAATGGCTCCTTCTTTCGTTCATTACTCATGCCTAACTTATGGGAACTGGTGAGACTCTCAATTCCAGTGTAAAGAAGGATGAAACAGCCAAACAGCCATAAAAACGATTTTACGAATGGTGTATTAATGACATGGGCTACCCCTAAATAGACAATTAACATATAAATAATATCAGCTAAAACGGCCCCTAATCCTACGAGCCAAGAGTGAAGGAAACCGTTACGAACTCCACGATCAATTTGTGCTGCATTTACAGGACCAATTGGTGCAGCTAAAGATAAACCTAACAATATATAACTGATGAATATACCCATTTCTTCACCCCTTAAAAAATGCTTGTCTTCAAATTTGTATTCAAAAGGAGCAGCTTGTACGACTAATTTTTTTCTGAATAAAACGAATTCGTATGAAACAGCCGTTACGGACAAAAATAAGATAGAGGTGATGGCTGTGGAGGTTAATGAAAGGTTAGAAATTGTTCTGAAGGCTGTGCGTGAGGCAGAGCAGGCTGTAATTGAATCGCAAGCAAATAATAGCCCTCAACAGTTTCAAAGAGCTGAACAGTTGCTCATGAGCGCACAAAAAATGATCAATGCTCTACAAAAGGGCCCGATAAAAGAACAACTGGAAACGAATGTACAGTTTCGTCATGCTAAAGAATTGCTGAAACATTTACATGAGGCCCAGCAATCACTTGAAACAGGGTATTTTTCGTAATCATTTTAATCAAATGTGAAAGAATAATTTCACTAAATAGCTTATTTCATTTAAAATAGAAAAAGTATGAAAAGGAAGGAGTTGAACAGCAAATGTCAAAACAGCAAATTGGCGTTGTCGGCGTCGGCGTTATGGGTAAAAGCTTAGCGTTAAACTTCGAAAGCAAAGGGTACCCTGTTGCCTTATATGACATTTCAAAAGAAACAATAGATGAAATCCTGGAAGAGCATCGTGAGAAAAACCTAGTAGGTACATACGATGTACAGGAATTTATAAACTCACTAGAAAAGCCTCGGAAAATTATGCTTATGGTAAATGCAGGTGAAATTACGGATAAAGCTATTGATTCCTTACTTCCCCACTTAGATGAAGGAGATATTTTAATTGACGGCGGGAATACATATTTTGAAGATACAATGCGCAGAAATAAGCGTTTAGCTGAAAAGGGAATTAATTTCATTGGGGCAGGTGTGTCTGGTGGAGAAGAGGGTGCATTAAAAGGTCCTTCTATTATGCCTGGTGGCCAAAAAGAGGCCTATGAAAAAGTCCACCATATGCTCGAAGGTATTTCCGCTAAAGTAAACGGTGAACCATGTTGTAACTATATTGGACCAGATGGAGCAGGTCACTATGTAAAAATGGTCCACAATGGTATTGAGTATGGTGATATGCAGTTAATATGTGAAGCATATTTCTTCTTAAAGCAAACTCTCCAACTTTCAGCAGAAGAATTCCATGAAATTTTCAGTGAATGGAATAAAGGAGAATTAGACAGTTACTTAGTTGAGATCACAGCAGATATCTTTACGAAAAAAGATGATGAAACAGGTAAACCCCTTGTTGATGTTATATTAGATACTGCAGGCCAAAAAGGTACTGGTAAATGGACAAGTCAAAGTGCTTTAGACTTAGGAGTACCGTTACCAATTATTACAGAGTCCGTATTTGCTCGTTTTATCTCTGCATTGAAAGATGAACGTGTAAATGCAAGTGGTGTTCTTAATGGACCACAAGATAAACCTGAAGTGCCAATGGATAAAGAAGAGCTAATAGAGGCTGTTCGCCAAGCGCTTTATATGAGTAAAATTGTTTCCTATGCCCAAGGGTTTACGCAGCTTCGGTCAGCATCAGAGGAATACGGTTGGGACCTGGATTTTGGAAGTATTGCTATGCTTTGGCGTGGCGGTTGCATCATACGGGCACGCTTCTTACAAAATATTAAAGAGGCATATGATAATAATGAAAATTTACCAAACTTGCTTCTTGACCCATACTTTAAAGAAATTGTAGAGTCTTATCAACATTCATTACGAAAAATTATCGCTGTTGCCGTTGAACAAGGTGTTCCAGTACCGGCCTTTTCAGCAGCAATTTCATACTACGATAGTTACCGGACAGCTACATTACCAGCAAACTTATTGCAAGCTCAACGTGATTATTTTGGTGCTCACACGTACAAGCGAATTGATAAAGAAGGTACGTTCCATACGAAATGGTATTAATAAAAAAACGGAGCCAATTGGCTCCGTTTTTTACTATAACTAAATCTTTTTTATGCTTGTTCAAATAGGAGCACACGTGCAGGAGATGCGTCCGTACCTAGTAATTTTAATGGAGCAGCTACCATGTCGTATGTACCCTCTTCCACTTCTCTGAACGTTAACCCTTCAATCACGATAATATTACTCGCAAATAGTGTCTTATGTGTCGGGTGACCTGGTTGAGCTCTTTCAACACCTAAAGCATCAATCCCCACTCCGCGTATGCCTTTCTCGGCTAAATATTTTGCGCCACTTTCTGCTAAGTAAATAAAATTAAAGTTAAATTCATCATCAAAGGAGTTCTTCGTTTTAAATAAAACGAAGTCCTCTTTTTCGATGTTTAATCCTGTTAGATGTTCTTCTTGAATGCCTTCTTCTACACTCGTTAGGTCAAACACTTTTGCTTCCCCAATTAAGCTTTGTAAATTAACGGCCTCAAACGTTTCCCCATCGTTTATCATATGCAATGGTGCATCAATATGGGTTCCTGTGTGCGCATCCATTGTAATTGTAGATTCTGTTACATGTGCATTCGTTACCTTTTTAAATTTAGGTTGTTTCTCTGGCTTGTTTTTATAAACAGGCATACCTTCATAAACAGGAACTGTAATATCATATACTTTTTTCATGCTATCTTCCTCCTCTATGAGTAGTTAGATTGAATAAGAGCCCCCATCAATAATTGGCCACCATTTAAAACCATCTTTCGCCAATAATTGTTCAGACTCTTCAGGCCCCATTGAACCTGATTTATAGCCTGGAATGTGTCCACCTTTTTCCCAAGCTTTTGAGATGACATCAACGAATTGCCAAGAAAGGGAAACTTCGTCCCAGTGTGTAAAGTTTGTAGCATCCCCTTGAATCGCATCATGAAGTAACTTTTCATATGCTTCAGGTGTATTCACCCCATCGATACAATTGTTGCAGTAATCGAGTTTCACCGGTGTTGTGAGGCCAGTTGCATCCACTTTTTTCCCGTTTAACACGAGAGAGATCCCTTCGTCAGGTTGAATATGAATGATTAACAAGTTAGGGTGCATCTGGTCTTCTTCTTTATAGTATAAGTTCATTGGTAACTCTTTAAATTGGATCACAATTTTTGTAGACTTTTCGGTCATACGTTTACCAGTGCGAATATAGATTGGTACTCCTGCCCAGCGGAAGTTATCAATCATCAATTTTCCAGCTACAAACGTTTCTGTAATAGACTCTGGGTCTACGTTTGGTTCACTGCGATAACCTGGAACTTCTTCGCCCTTAATTTCTCCGGGCGCGTACTGACCACGTACGAAATAGTTGTCCACTTCCTCAACGGAAATGGGCCTTAACGCTCGCAATGCCTTAATTTTCTCACTGCGAATTTCCTCCGTTGTGAGACGAATTGGTGGTTCCATCGCGAGTAGAGAAACCATTTGTAGCATATGGTTTTGAACCATATCACGTAGAGCTCCAGCATGGTCATAATAACCACCACGATCCTCTACTCCTAGTGATTCACTTGATGTAATTTGTATATTTGAAATGTACCGGTTGTTCCATAGTGGTTCGAAAATCGCATTTGCAAAGCGAATGACTTCAATGTTTTGAACCATTTCTTTTCCTAAGTAATGATCGATTCGGTAAATTTCATCTTCCCGAAACGCTTCCCGAATTTCATCATTCAACTGTTCGGCAGATGGTAAGTCATGTCCGAAAGGTTTTTCGATAATGAGGCGGTTCCATCCTTTTTCGTTTGTAACCCCTTCGGACTTTAAGCTGGATGCAATTGTACCGAAAAACTTCGGAGCCATTGCCATGTAAAACATACGGTTACTTGGGATATGGTACTCTTCTTCTAAGTTATGTAGTAATGCGTTTAAGTTTTGATAGGAGCGTTTATCGGTAACATCAAATGCTAAATAGCGGAAATGCTCAAGGAATTCGTCAATATCGTCCCCGATTTCAACCTTAGATTCTTTGATTGAATTTAACACATTTTCTTGGAAAAACTCATCGCTCCATTCTCTGCGTGCGACACCGACAACGGCAAAATTATGGCAAATTTCCCCTTTTTTATATAGGTTATATATAGATGGGAAAAGTTTTCGTTTTGCTAAATCCCCAGTTGCTCCAAATATTACGAGTGTGCAATAGCCATCACTTTTATTATCCACGTTAAATCCTCGCTTTCATTAGTTAATGTCATTGACATAAGAACAACCATACCATTTATCCTTAGGATGTCAACAAAGTACCAGCATTATCCATTTCTTCAGTCAATATAAAAAACGACTACAATCGTACTAGTAGTCGAAATCTTATTCCCCTTATTTTTAAAAATGCCCTTAATACGTCATTTTATAAAAAGTTTTCAGATCAACAGTACTTTGTTTTCATCGATGCACGTTAATGATTGTCCTTTCATATTTTAAACGATACTCAACCATTTTCACAAATGGTAATGCTCATATTACTTAATAAAAGTGTTAATTAGAATCCTAGCCCCATCGAGGGGCTAAGTTCTTTCCTTATTTTACTGCTACATCTATATGTCTAAATTCACTTACATCAAATAAACCGGCATCGGTTAATTTTAATGCTGGTATAACAGGTAAGCTTAAGAACGATAAGGCAATAAAGATGTTTAAATCATCTTTCGTTAAAAGGTGATTTACTTCCTTATTTAATTGGTGCAATGTTTCATTAACCTCTTGATAACTTTTATTAGACATCAGACCACCAATCGGGAGTTCTAATGAACTGACAACGTCTCCGTTATTAACAACGACGAGTCCACCGTTTATATCTTTAATGGTATGAACGGCAGTCAAGATATCCTCATCATTCGTCCCTACTGTCACAATATTGTGAGAGTCATGAGCTACTGTGGATGCAATCGCCCCTGAAACTAGGCCCAGACCTTTTACGATTCCTAACCCAATATTCCCGGTATTATGATGTCTTTCCATTACCGCTATTTTTAATTGATCTTTTTCTGTAGAAGGTGTAAAGTAACCGTTTTTTGTATCAACTTGTTCTACTAACTTTTTCGTAACTAACTGATTAGGAATAACACCGATAATATTTGCTCTATCTTTAACCTCTATTTGTAAATCATGACATTTAAAGTAGGAATTTGTACGGAATTCATTACTGTTTGTTTTTTTGTATCCTTATCCACACGAGTAGAACCTGCATATTCATAATTTTCAGCTACGACTTTTCCGGATTTCAGTACTTTTGTAATCGTAACTTTCTCTAAATCATCTATAAAGAGGAGGTCAGCTTCAAACCCTGGTGCAATAGCTCCTTTATGCTTTAGCTGATAGCAGTCGGCAGCGTTTATAGATGCGAGCTGAATAGCTACAATAGGATTGACTCCACTCTTTATAGCGAGGCGAACATTGTGGTCAATGCTCCCTTCACTAATTAGATCATCTAAATGTTTGTCATCAGTGCAAAATAGGCATCTCTTGCTGTTTGAATTGTTTAAGACAGGAATCAGACTCTTCAAATCCTTTGCCACTGATCCTTCACGAATCATGACATAATAACCTAGAGACAGTCTTCGCTTTGCTTCTTCAGCATTTGTACATTCATGATCGGTTTGAATTCCAGCAGCGCGATATATATTTAATCCTTCATAGTCCAAATTCGCAGCGTGACCATCAATGTTTGTATTATAATCTACTGCATCAATTATTTTATTTAGCATGTGGTCATCTTGTTGCTTAACACCCGGAAAGTCCATGACCTCAGCTAATCCTAGACCCTTATTGTGTGAATAAAATTCCCTCAAGTGCTCTGCTTGTAATTCAGCCCCTGCATTTTCGAATGGAGTCGACGGTACACTTGACGGAAGCATAATACGGACATCTAGTTCGCTTTCTTCTGCATCTTGTAGCATGAAAGATATTCCATCAACTCCAGTGACATTTGCTATTTCATGAGGGTCTGTTATGACTGTTGTAACACCGTGAGCAAGCACAACTTTCGCAAATTCCTTTGGTGTTACCATGGATGACTCGATATGAACATGACCATCGATAAACCCGGGTGAAATATATGCATTATTAGCATCCATTATTTCTGTCCCCTCATAGGTTCCAATGCCTGCAATCATGCCATCAACGATTGCAATATCACCATTGATGATTTCTTGATTAAACACATCGATAATTCTCCCGTTTTTAATGACAAGGTCTGCCTTTTCTTATTTATTTGCTACTTGTATCCGTTTTTTTAGTTTATCTTTCATTAGATTGCTCATCTTATTCCTCCTATAAAAACAAAAAAACTCTAGTTAACTAGAGTTTGACAGGAGAGGACAAATAGAAAATTAATATGTGTATGTTACACGTATTCTATGCTTCCTCGTAGTCAAACTATTTACGGCAGTTTGGTAGAGACTTTTGGACCTTATTCCCAAATTTATACGAGTTTATTGTTTATTCATTTAAATATTTAATACCCAATTCTAAATAAATCTATATAATTGTCAATGAATAACCGTTTATTCTTTTTTTCAGAATAACATGAAATAATAGACGAACGCCTCTAAGCCCTGATGAATAGTTTATTTCTGAGGGGTGATATGTGTGAGTCATTTCGTTATTAATCAAGATCAAACTTCGATTAAGGTAATGGTTCAACAAAACGTACCATTTAGTTACGAATTTTTTATTAATAATGAGAGGGTTAATCCTGTTCATCACGGTAATGAGTATAGAATCTTCAAAGGAGACCTTCGAGCAGGATCATATATGTTAATTATAGTCGTCAGGGATAACAGATTCCCAGGTAGTCCAGTCATTGAACAACGGCTTTATCCGTTTCAAATTATGAATCAACAACCCGAGCAGGAGAAGAGCCGACAACGAGATTTTCGGCCAGGTGACATATTAGTTTCCAGTAAAAATATCAACGATGAAAAATCAGAGTACGTTGGTCATTCAGCTTTAATTGTTAGCCCTACAGAGACAATAGAGTCACCAGGTGGATTCCCGGCGATTGAACGAAAAACGGTTCAAGCTTTTTTACGAAATTATCCAATCCATGCCCATTTCCGTCCGAAGTCACCAGAAATGGGTCAAAAAGCCGCCCAGTTTGCCAATCAATATTTGGCACAGTATCAAAGTAATGTAGCCAATAATATAATGAAACCGGCATTCTCTTTCTCATTAGGAATCGACTTAAAGGATCTATGGGAGTATATATATTGTTCAAAGTTAATTTGGCTCAGCTATTATTATGGGGCTAATTATGAAATGAAAAATGACTTCTTATGGTTTTCACCTGAAGATTTATTTACGAATTTGCAAAAAAATGATGACTTTGAAGTCGTTTATATACACCCAGAAGTAAATTTCAAATGGAATACGTAAAAAGGAAGAAGAGTTAACTCTTCTTCCTTTTTACTGCAACATATTGATTACTCGTAAGGCAATACTCTCACCAGATTGTGGGTTTTGTCCTGTTATAAGTTTTTCATCCGTGACAACGTTATTTGTAAATGTATCTTTCCCTATGAATTGTGCACCTCGTTGACGTAAACGTTGTTCTAATAGAAAGGGTACATAATAATCCAGATGAGCTGTCCGTTCTTCGTCATCGGTAAAGGAAGTTAATTGTCTTCCCATTACAAAATAGTCCCCATTAGAAAGTTTTACATTAACGAAGCCAGCAGGCCCGTGACAGACGGCAGCAACAATACGGTCTGTTTCAGCAAACTGTTGAATGAGGTGCTGTAGTTTTTGGTTATTAGGGAAATCAAACATTGTGCCGTGCCCTCCAGGGAGGAAAATTGCATCGTATCCTCTGTCGCTCACTTCATTTATAGGAGTTGTTTGAGAAAGTTGGTGAATAGCACTTTTCCACCTTTCTTCCGCATCTTCGTCGATACTTCTAGGGTCAATCGGAGCATACCCACCTTTTATACTCGCAACGGTAATATCAAAATCTTCTTTTTGAAAAGCATCAAATGGCTCCGCAAATTCAGATAACCAAACGCCGGTCGGTTTATCTTCCATATGACTATGACTCGTCACAACCATTAACACATTCCGTCTTCCCATATGTATCCCCTCCTTATGCAGTATATATATATTCAATAACCTTACTATTTATATAAAAATCTACATTTTTATGAACTGTATTGAATTAGTTGCTTTCCATACCAGTTGCCAACATAATAGAGTTTATATAAACAGAAAAAATCGATACAATAGGTTTGACCTTGTCAACAAATCATTACTATATATGATGGGTGAAGTGAGCTTAATGGGGGAACGAATATGGAAAGAAAATCTATCTCAATTCTATGTGAAAACATTGTAAATCATAAATTATTTAATGCTTTTATTATTTTTCTAATTTTAATAAATGCAGTAGTTGTCGGTATAGAAACTTATGGGCATTTGTATGAGCGTTATGAACATTGGTTTTATTTATCTGACCGTATTATTTTGTGGCTATTTACAATAGAGATTATGTTAAAGCTTATTGCGGCGAAACCCACATTCCAATTTTTTAAAGATCGATGGAATGTTTTTGACTTTATTATTGTTGCAAGTGGCCATATCTTTGTTGGTTCCCGTTTTTTAACCGTTGTACGTATTCTTCGAGTTTTACGTATTTTTCGTACAATCTCAATTGTTCCATCATTACGCAAGCTCGTGAACGCTTTATTATTAACCTTACCGTCCCTAGGGACCATTTTAATGTTAATGGTTCTCATATTTTATGTATTTAGTGTTATCGGAACAATGCTTTTTAAAGCGATAGCACCAGAGTATTTTGGTACATTACAACAGTCAGCTTTAACACTATTTCAAATGGTAACGTTAGAGTCGTGGGCGAGTGGAGTTATGCGGCCGGTTATGGAACATGCACCATGGGCATGGGTTTACTTTGTCACATTTATTTTAATCGGTACATTTGTCATTTTAAATCTCTTTGTAGGGGTTATCGTCAATAATTTTGAGCGGGTAGAGGCTGAGGAGAAAGCGGAACAAGCCGATCCTGAACAAGAAATGTTGAAAGAAGAAATCCAATTACTACGACAAGAAATGAAAGAATTAAAAGATATAATCCAACAATCAAATACTAATAAATAAGACGAGGCAAATGCCTCGTCTTATTTATTTTGATAGCTTTCGATCATAACGATATGTTGTTATATACGGGATCGTAAAGAGAATGATTATTCCGTAAAATAAAACATGAATGTGGAATTGGTCTACAATAAATCCTCCGATGACAGGACCCATCATTCGCCCTGCTGTACCGACACTATTTATCATACCTTGATAAAATCCGGTTTGACCTTTTGGTGCTAAATCGTTTGCTAAAGTAGGTACGGCTGGCCAAACGAGCATTTCTCCAATTGTTAAAATAATCATGGCTGTTAAAAAGGAATTAAATGACTCCGCCTGTAAAATAAAGATAAAGGAAATTAAAAAGATGGAGTTCCCAATATATATTTGTTGCTTCGGAGATGGAATCCAATTCGTTATAACTCTAATAAGTGGTTGACCTAAGACAATTAATAACCCGTTTACTGTCCATAAAATACTGTATTTATCGATAGAGATACCTAAATCTTGTGTATAAGAGGCGATTGTTGTTTGCCACTGTACATAAGCAATCCAGCAAATAAAAAAACCAAGACTTAATATAAGCAAAGCTCGAAACGCTCTTTTGTTTTCAATACTTCTTCCTTGTTCTAAAACGTTGGTATAAGCGTGCGTATTTTGTTTTACATTCATCGGCTTATAGGTAAACAGAACTAATAAGTAGAAGATGGTGAAAACGAGAGCGTTTGCTAGGAAAATATAGGAAAAAGAGTAAACAGCAATAAACCCACCCAATGAAGCACCAATGGCGACCCCTAGGTTTTGAGCAACATAGATGGAGTTAAATGCTCTCCTGCCTCCCTCTGGCCAAACAGAGCTAGCCATCGCGAACATGGCTGGTCGGACAATTCCAGACCCTAATCCAATGATAATTAGTAGAACTGCATAAGGTAGAATGCTGTGAAAAACCGTTAAGGTAAAGGCTGCAACAAGTGCAATTGAGGCTCCTAATACAATCGTTTTATATCCACCTAATTTATCAAATAGGACACCACCAAATAAGTTGCCTATTATAGCAAAACCTTGATTTAGCATAAGAATAAAACCTGCAAAGGCTAACGATTTGCCAAGTTCATTGTGCATGTATATCGTATTCAGTGGCCAAATAAATGACGCCCCTGTTACTTGAATTGCTGTTCCAATAATTAATAACCATATATGTCTCGGCATAATCAGCGCCCTTTTCCTCAGAAGTTTACTTGAGAAATACTAATATGAATCTGTATGAAAAGCAACACTTTTCATCACTAAAAAATCGAGCTTCCGTCGCACGCTCGATTCCTTAATTCTCAGTTTCAGGTTTTAAATTCCACCCATATTAAGAGGAGTCTGAAAATTATGCCTCTCCTTCCATGCACTAACGCTAATGATATAAGGGTGGTACATTGGATTCATCTTCTTCCATAAGGATAATATGGAGGTCGTGTTGAGCATTTATAGACGCAAAGAACACATCGTTAACATCTTCAATTCCTTTTGTTTTGAATTGGGATTGCAACCATTGTTCATCAACATCGAATCGTTGTAACGTCTTTTCATAAACTCTTCCTTCTATAACGACTGGATAAGCAATAGTAGATAGCTTTGATATTCCCATATCCTCGTTTGTTACTGTTTGCTTTTCAGGTTTCTTTAACACACTTAATGAACCATTTGCTTCAATTACTGCCATTTTTACATCCTTTAAATCAAAGATTTCTTTTTCCCGTAACATTTGTAACACGTTATCAATGGAGTAGCGAATATCTTTTAAATTTCTTTGTAGAAGTCTTCCATTGTATATAATGACAGTCGGTTCAAACGTAATATATCGACCAAGTAACCTTTTCGATACCTTTAAGTTGGCAACAAATCGCTGCAATAATCCAATGGCAACAATAGCGACCGCTGTTTGAAAATGTTTTATGTTTGGATCTGCAATATCTGCTCCGACTACAGCTCCCAGTATAACAATGATCAGAAAGTCAAAAACAGGAAGTTCGCCTATCGCTCGTTTTCCCATAAACAAAGTGACCCATAATAGCAAAGGTAGAATTGTAATGATACGGCCAATAACAATAGAGGTCTCCTTTAATGTTTCTATCATGTCTAAACCCCTTTTACATTATGTTATTATCATCGTAGCCAACAGAATGTTTTTCAATACAAAAAAAGCCTCGGTTAACCCGAGACTTTTTCTGCTTACTGGTACATTGATGCAATTTGCTTTTGCAATTTCGTATCTTCTAAATATTCATCGTAGGACATTTCTTTATCAACGATACCGTTTGGGGTAATTTCAATAATTCGGTTAGCGATAGACTGTACAAATTGGTGGTCATGAGAAGCAAAAATCATGGATCCTTTAAATTTAATCAGTCCGTTATTTAATGCTGTAATCGACTCTAAGTCAAGGTGGTTTGTCGGTTCATCTAACAATAATACGTTTGCATTGCTAAGCATCATTTTTGAT
Organism: Salirhabdus salicampi; assembly: GCF_024259515.1. Lineage (NCBI taxonomy): Bacteria > Bacillati > Bacillota > Bacilli > Caryophanales > Bacillaceae > Salirhabdus > Salirhabdus salicampi. The sequence continues at coordinate 166,963 of NZ_JANBWE010000003.1, forward strand.
AGCATACAACGAACCTTTTCTCCACCTGATAAAACACTCGCCTTCTTCAATGCGTCTTCACCAGAGAATAACATACGGCCGAGGAATCCTCTTAAAAAGCTTTCAGTTTGATCTTCTGGTGAATATTGGCGCAACCAATCTACTAACGTAAGGTCACTGTTTTCAAAGTATTTAGAGTTGTCTTTCGGGAAATAGGATTGTGATGTCGTAACACCCCATTTAAATGAACCAGCATCAGGTTCCATTTCTCCCATTAAGATTTTGAATAATGTTGTTTTTGCAATTTCGTTATTACCGACTAACGCGATTTTATCATCTTTATTCATCGTAAATGTGATGTTGTCGAGCACTTTTTCCCCGTCAATTGTTTTCGAAATTCCTTCTACGAATAATACATCATTTCCAATTTCTCTGCCTGGTGTAAAGGCGACATATGGAAACTTTCTTGAAGAAGGTTTAATGTCATCAAGAGTAATTTTTTCTAACAACTTCTTACGGGATGTGGCCTGCTTCGATTTAGATGCGTTTGCGCTAAAACGAGCAATGAATTCTTTTAGTTCCTTTACTTTTTGCTCTTTCTTTTCATTTTGCTCTTTTGCCATTTTGCGGGCAAGTTGACTAGATTCATACCAGAAATCATAGTTTCCAACGTAAAGTTCAATTTTTCCATAATCTAAATCAGCAATGTGTGTACACACTTTATTTAAGAAGTGGCGGTCGTGAGATACGACAATAACCGTATTTTCAAAGTTAATTAAAAAGTCTTCTAACCATTGAATTGCCTTAATGTCTAAATGGTTTGTTGGCTCGTCAAGGAGTAGTACATCCGGGTTACCAAATAATGCTTGAGCTAACAGCACCTTCACTTTTTGGGCACCGGTTAATTCAGCCATTTTTGTATGGTGCAAGTCTTCGGTTATGCCTAATCCTTTTAATAAAACAGCAGCATCAGATTCTGCTTCCCATCCGTTAAGTTCGGCAAATTCCCCTTCTAATTCTGCTGCTCGCATGCCATCTTCTTCAGTGAAATCAGCCTTCATATAAATAGCGTTCTTTTCTTGCATCACTTCATAAAGACGTTGGTGACCCATTACGACAAGCTCTAAAACTTCATACTCTTCATATTCGAAGTGGTTCTGTTTAAGAACGGCGATTCGTTCATCTGGACCAGTTGAAACGTTCCCTGATTGGGATTCAATTTCACCAGATAATACCTTAAGAAAAGTGGATTTTCCAGCACCGTTAGCTCCGATCAAACCATAACAGTTACCAGGAGTAAACTTAATATTTACATTTTCGAATAGCTTACGGTCTCCAAACTGTAAGCTAACGTCATTCACAACTAACATAATTGTACCTCCATTTGATTTCCCTTCTCTTGCTCTAGTGGAGTTGGGTCAATCTTAATATATTTTATTATTACCTTTAGTAATATAAGTAACATTATAAAAAGTGTTCCATGTGAACAATATCATATATTAGGCTTTGAAGCTATGTAAAAAAGTTAACAATGCTTACAAAACATAGAGAAAATAGGATTCCTACAAACTGGTTTGCCTGGTTGCCTTTATGTTAAACTTCACACTATATCGATTGGATATCTTCTATAACCGTTTATTCCCCATCGTTGCTGAAAATATTGCTCTTTCGTGGCTTTAAAAAAGCGTTCATTTAAAGTTGACTAACCATTAGTAGTTTTACCATCTTTATTGTGATTACACTTCAGTGTGAGATCATCAAGACTAACGCCAATGCATTTTAAGCCGATTTTTAAGTAAAAATTAAGGAAAAAGACAGCAGAGTTGCTGTCTTTTCCTTAATTTAAAGTATTTTATTTAAAAATTCTTTTGCCCGTTCCGTTTTCGGGTTCGTAAAGAATTCGTTCGGTTTACTATCCTCTACCAACTTTCCGTCATCTAAGAATAATATGCGGTCGGACACTTCTCTGGCAAATCCCATTTCGTGAGTGACAATGGCCATTGTCATTCCGGTTTGGGTTAATGATTTCATAACCGTTAACACTTCTTTAACCATTTCTGGGTCTAGTGCAGAAGTAGGTTCATCAAAAAGCATAGCTTCCGGTTCCATAGCAAGGGCGCGGGCGATAGCTACCCGTTGCTTTTGACCGCCGGATAATCGATTAGGATAAGCATTAGCTTTATCTTTTAAGCCTACTTTTTCTAGTAGTTGATTTGCCTTAGATTCAGCCTCATTCTTAGCAGTTCCTCTTATCTTCATTGGGGCATATGTTAAATTTTCTAAAACAGTCATATGGGGAAACAAATGAAAATGTTGAAAAACCATACCAATTTTTTGGCGGATTTTCATTATATTTGTTTTCGAATTGGTAAGTTCATCATCACCTATCCATACTTGTCCACTACTTGGTTCCTCTAAAAGGTTCAAACATCTTAAGAAGGTAGACTTCCCGGAACCTGATGGCCCCACAATGGTTACAACTTCACCTTTATTGATTGTTGTGGAAATATCCTTTAAAACTTCAGTTTTACCAAACGACTTTGATAAATGCTCAACTTTAATCACTACGTTTCATTCTCCTTTCAACCGCTTTACCAAGGAGAGTTAAACCAATAACCATGATATAATATATCAATCCGGCCACTAAAAACGGTTCAAAATAACGATACGTATCAGCACCAACAATCTGAGCTCTTCTCATTATATCAAGTGTACCGATTGTAGAGATAATTGCTGATTCTTTCGTCAATGTAATAAATTCATTCATTAATGCAGGTAAAATATTTTTCATCGCTTGAGGAAGTATAATATCTTGCATCATTGAACGATAAGGTACTCCAAGGGCCATAGAAGCTTCAAGCTGCCCTTTATCGACTGCCTCAATCCCTGCCCGAATGATTTCTGAAATATAGGCACCAGAGTTTAAACCGAAGGCTAAAATGCCCGCAAGAAAAGCCGATATGTTGTACCCAGTTAACTGTGGTACAGCAAAGTAAATAATCATTAATTGTAGTATAAGTGGGGTTCCACGGAAAACAGACGTATATGCATCCGCAAACCACCTAAATGTCCGAAAGGAACCTATTTTAAATAAAGCTAATATCGTTCCCAGAATAAAGCCGACAAGTGCCGAAACGAAAACGAATTTTAATGTTACCCATATTCCGTATAAAATAAACGGAATAGAAGGCACGATTTGGGAAAAATCCAAAGTCATGCCTTACACCTCATTTCTATGTTGTTTTATTTCTTCTCTTCTCCTGCAATCCATTTTTGAACTAATTTGTCTAGTTCGCCGTTTTCTTTCATTTCTTGAATAACCGTGTTAAACTCGTCCACTAATTCACTATCTTTAGGAAATGCAATAGCAGTTCCGGCAGAGTCAACTTCTAAAGTAATGCTTAAAAGATCATCAAACTGGTTTAAAAATCCTTCAGCAACCGTTTGGTCTAGCACTACTCCATCAATACGTTTTGATTTTAATTCTTGAATAAGTTCAGGAGCTTTGTTTAACTTTTTCACTTCAAGGTCAGTAATTTCTTCTTGTAAGTCATCCGCTGTACCTTCTTGAATGGAACCAAGTTGAACGCCGAGAACTTTACCTTGTAAATCTTCCACTTTTTCAATACCTGAATCTTTTCTAACTAATACCATTTCTCCTGATATAAAATAGATATCTGAGAAGTCTACACTTTTCTTACGCTCTTCTGTAGCAGACATACAAGCTGCAACGAAGTCAACCCTGTTAGCTTGTAGTGCGCCAATTAAGCCGTCAAATGCAATATCTTTTATTACAAGTTCATATCCAAGTTGATCAGTGATATATTTTGCTAAATCCACATCAAAACCAATAATTTCTTCACCTGTTTTTGTATCAATATATTCAAAAGGTGGGTAGTCAGCAGATGTCCCCATAACCAGTTTCTTTTTCTCGTCTTTTGATTGTTCTCCTGTGCCTCCATTGTCAGTGCTTGTTCCACAAGCTGTCGCCAAAATTGTTAGTAATAAAGTTAAAATGATAGCTAATCTTTTTTTCAATGTCTTTCCCTCCGGTAAGTTTTTATTATTATGCAAGTAAATGTATATTAACACACCGTTCCCCTTGTGGGAAGAGGATTTTTGTGGTAAAACGCTTTTCTAATATTCAGAAAACGAATAATTACCATTTCTACATAAATATAGCCCACTCATTAAAGTGGGCTATATTTATATTATCATTCTCTTTTTTGTTGGAATTCCGCTTTAACTTCTGCTAGCAAATTGCTATCGGTTATCAAATCATAACCAGTGAATGCCAAAGATAACGCCCCTTGCCCAAGCATTTTATAACCTTTTGACGTAATGGTTAAATCTGCAAATTCTTTTGTATGGGCTACTAAATCAGGGACACCAAAGCCGATATAGGGATGGATTGCCGGAACAATATGACTAACATTCCCCATGTCGATGGAACCGAACGTGTCTTTTGCTTTATACACTTTTTCGACTCCTGCTTTTAGCAAATTGTGTGTGAACGCTTTGGACAATGTTTGATTTGTAATCATGTTGTCATAGCTTAATTCATAGTTGTCGATGATGACATCGGCCCCTGTCATAGCAGAAGCACCATAAGCAATACCCTTTACTTTCTCTACAACTTCATTTAAATAATTTCTATTGCTTGCTCGTATATAAAACTGAGCTACTGCTTTATCAGGAACAACATTGGCAGCTGATCCCCCTTCTGTAATCACACCATGGATTCTAACGTCGGAAGTTACATGTTGGCGGAGTGCATTAATTCCATTGAATAATTGAATTACAGCATCAAGGGCATTTATGCCTTTTTCTGGTGATGCAGCAGCATGGCTGGATTTACCACGAAAATCAAATTGAATAGCATCCATTGCTAGTGAATCTCCACTTTCATGTGATTCTCCGGCTGGATGAACAATCATTGCAGCGTCAATATCATCAAACAAACCATTTTCAGTCATAGGTACTTTGGCACCGTTTGTTTCTTCTGCAGGTGTTCCGAATACAACAACACGTCCACCAATATCATCTATAATTTTACTTAACAAGATACCTGCCCCTACACTCATTGTCCCGATTAAATTGTGACCACATCCGTGTCCAACACCAGGTAGTGCATCATATTCTGCCAAATAGGCTATAGTTGGACCATCTGCTTTACTGTCATATACAGCTTTGAAAGCAGTGGGTCTATCTACGACGCCCTTTTCTACAGTAAATTGGTGTTCTTCAAGAAACGCAACTAATTTAGCCATAGATTCAAATTCTTGGTCGCCAAGCTCTGGATTGTGATACAAAGATTTGTTAATGTCCCAAAGTTTTTCTTGTATTGGTTGCAATTTTCCTTCTAAATTTTGTTTCATTAGTTCAGTTCATCCTTTCGTATGCGCTACTTACATAATTTCAGTATTTTAGCATATTACCTTGATGATTCATATATTGAGACTTGAATTAATGTTCAATTCTTTTTTCTACTTAAAACTTTAAATTGTACTATAGGTGACTTCATTATTTATAACATAATATAGACTTCAATCGTTTCCTGTGTGAGAGCCATTTCATAAAGTGTTGTACACTCCTTAAAGAAAGGAAAGTAGGTCTATGTTTAGTTATTCTATGGTACAAATGGTTCGAAGTCATGGTCCTAAATTAGATCGTCCATTACGAAATGAATTGTTACATTTATATAAGCCATTTAAATGGACACCGTGCTTTCTCCACCAAATATTTGAAAAAGGTTTAAAAAAGTGGAAAAAGATTTCAGTAGTTATACAATTCGATGAGCAAAATTTTTCCGAAGGTTGCCATGAGGTTGAAGACACTATACAACAGTATATGAGGTGCCGAAGTCGGAAACATTTTTCAATAGTATCTTGTATGACAGTTGATGTTACACCAGAGGCAATCGAAAGTTTACTATTAAACTGTCAACATATTAAGAAAATCTATTTGAATCGAGAGGTACAAACGTTATTGAATCATGCAGTACCTTCAGCTAACGCAGATCAAGTAGTCCGAAAGGGAAGTACCCTAACTGGTCAAGGTGTAACAATAGCTGTGATTGATACAGGTGTTTACCCCCATGATGACTTAGTGGGGAGAATTACTAAATTTGTCGACTTTATTAACGAACGGGAAGATCCGTATGATGATAACGGCCACGGTACTCATTGTGCAGGTGCTGTGGCAGGTTCAGGTTTACTTTCAGAAGGTAAATATGTAGCTCCTGCTCCTGAGGCAAATATAATTGGTGTCAAAGTGTTGGATAAGATAGGTTCTGGTTCCTTAGAAACAGTTATGTCTGGTGTAGAATGGTGCATCCAATATAATGAAAACAATGAAAATAAAATACACGTATTAAGCATGTCACTTGGGTCCCGAGCAGAGCAATACGATGAAGAGAATGAAGATCCGATGGTACAAATCGTGAATAAAGCTTGGGAACAGGGGATGGTAGTATGTGCTGCTGCAGGAAATGACGGCCCTGATGCCCAAACAATAGCAAGCCCTGGAATTAGTAGGAAGATTATAACAGTAGGAGCTCTCGATGATAGTGATACGTCGGAGACAAAAGGTGATGATGATGTAGCGAATTTCTCCAGCCGAGGACCTACAATTTATGGAGTAACAAAGCCGGATATTTTAGCCCCAGGCGTAAATATTATATCACTACGCTCTCCTGGCTCTTATATAGATAAGCTGCAAAAGGGAAATCGTGTAGAAGATGATTATTTTCAGATGTCTGGAACGTCAATGGCAACCCCTATATGTGCTGGGATTGTCGCATTAGCGCTACAAAATGATCCAAGTTTAACACCTGACGAAGTGAAACAGTTACTAAAAGACGGAGCTAGTCCATGGAGAAATAGAGATCCAAATGTATATGGTGCAGGTTTTATTAATGGAGAAAATTTCATACCTTCTTAACTTTAAACCCTCACCAAAAATGTGAGGGTTAGTCTATATATAAAAGGCTTAGGACTAGGTGCAATCATGGTAAAATAATGGAAGGTGAAATCATTAAAGGAGTTACATTACATGGCTAAGAATCAATACGACTTTACTGAAGGAAAAATATATAAACAACTTTGGCGATTTTCTACCCCTATTATCCTGGCCAACTTATTACAAGTATCCTATCAACTTGTGGATAGTTTGTGGGTAGGTAATTTAATTGGTGCAAATGCCTTAGGATCTGTTGCTATATCAGCAACCATTATTTTCACAGTACTATCTTTCGTAATTGGAATGAATAATGCTTCCCTAACGATACTATCGCAGCAAAGGGGAAGAGAAAATGAAGATGGAGTTCAAAACTACTTAAATGCTTTTGTTGTTATTTTAACTTCATTATCTATTATTTTAGGTGTTTTAGGATACGTGTTTGCAGAACCAATTTTACGTTTACTCGGAACCCCTGAAGCTATGATGGAAAGTGCAAGAGCATACTTGCGCATTAATTTTATCGGGATATTTTTTTTAATGGGGTATAACTTTATAGGAACGGTATTAAGGGCAGTTGGAGATAGTCGAACACCTTTGGGTTTTACCCTATTAGCAGTCATTTGTAACGTCTTTTTAGATCCGTTTTTTATTGCGGTTCTGAACTTAGGAGTAGAAGGAGCAGCATATGCTACAATCACTTCCCAAGGAATTGCGTTCACATACGGTTTATCGTTTATGCTGAAACGAAATTTAGTCACGTTTACGAGATTACAAATGCCGAAAAAGGAAGAAGTAACGTTAATTTTACATCTCGGAATTCCTTCAGGTTTACAAATGGCTGTCATATCTGCAGGAATTGCTGCGATTATGAGTGTAGTAACGAGTTTCGGAGAAGATGTAGTTGCTGGTTTTAGTGCAGCTCAACGGTTAGACAGTGTCCTAATATTACCTGCTCATGCACTAGGTATAGCGGTGAATAGCATGGCTGGTCAAAATATTGGTGTGAAAAAATGGGATAGGGTAAAACAGATTGCTGTTTATGGAGTTCTGTATAACTTTTGTATCATGATTGTGATTGCCCTGCTGCTCGTCCTGTTTGCACGATATGGCATTACATTGTTTATCCGGGAAGAGCATTCAGTCGAATTTGGAACGGAGTATTTGAAAATCATTGCCTTCTTTTATCCATTTTTAGGTATTAACTTTGCATTGAACGGAATTGTGCGTGCAGCTGGAGCTATGTATCAAGTACTAGTGTTAAACGTTATATCTTTTTGGATTTTACGATATCCTCTGGCATACGCTTGTTCATCGTTATTCGGTGAGAAAGGAATTGCGTTGGGAATGGGATTCAGTTTTGTCATAAGTAGTATCATTGCTTTCTTATATTACCGTTATGGCGGCTGGCACAACAAAGTTTTATTTAAAGAGCATGAATAACAATTTGCGAAAATGTAAAACGCAATTCAAATTTTTGTAAAAATACGCAACAATTTGGCACGAAGATATATAATGTATCTATATATACTATTGCTAACAACATCTCCCTTCATGAAACCAATATAAAATAAATCTCAGGGGAAATCTATTAAAAGGAAAAAATTGAGAAATAAAATATAGAATACTAAAAAATATTACGGTATAGTTTTAAGAAGGGTGATGAAGAAAATGCCAAAAGTATATATATTGTTAACAAGGACGGGAACATTACTGTCTCAAACGATAGGGTTGTATACGAGAGCCCCCTATAACCATGTTTCGATTTCCATGGATAAAGAATTGACACAGTTATATAGCTTTGGGAGAAGAACCCCGTATAATCCAGTACGAGCTGGTTTTGTTAAAGAATGTGTATACAGCGGTACTTATTCTCGATTTCCTGATACGACTTGTGCGTTATATTGCATAACCGTTGATGATCGACAAATGAAAAAGGTAGAACGAATTATTAACCATTTCAAGAGAAATGCCTTACATTACCGATATAATTTAATAGGCTTAGCTGGGGTGGCCATTGGGCGACCTTTGGATAGACGGAACGCTTTCTTTTGTTCACAATTTGTGGCCACAGTTTTGAAATCTGCCGGAGTCGATGTATGGAATAAGCCCCCGGGGTTAATAACGCCTGAAGATTACCGCAATAATATTCAATTTACTAAAGTTTATGAAGGAACCTTATTAAATTATATGCAAGACCATAGAATGAAAGAAAAACAGTTGATATTATACAAACCTATTATTAAAAACTAATGTGAAGAACTACCAAGCGAACGGTAGTTCTTTTTCATTACCGTTTTCATTATTGTTGCTTGTATATTCGAACAAACATGCTTCGTTAAAGAAGTTTGTAAATAGCCTCTTTCGAAAAATAGGCTTATTTTTATGTAATTTTTTAAAAATTATTGCATATTAATTCCTTAATAAGTATAATTATTCAAAACAACAAACATATCAGGAGTGATTTTATTGTGAAGGTCGGGATTATTGGTGCTAATGGATATAGTGGAGTAGAACTAATTCGGCTTCTTCATCAACATCCGTATGTATCCATTGAAGTGATTGTATCTAACTCGAATAACGGGAAAAACATTGCGGAGCTATATCCGCACTTAATGGGAATTTTGGAACAACAATTATCAGACTTGAAGGTGGAAGAGATTGCCGAAAAAGTCGACCTCATCTTTTTTGCAACTCCTTCAGGAGTGAGTAAAGATTACGTGTCATTATTTGTGGAAAAAGGGATTGCATGTATTGATTTGTCAGGTGACTTTCGCTTGCGAGATGCAGTTAAGTATAAGGAATGGTACAAAAAGTCTCATACCAATCCCGACTACCTAACAAAAGCTGTGTACGGATTAAGTGAGTTTTTCCACAATCAAATTAAAGAGGCTTCGATTGTGGCAAACCCAGGCTGTTATCCGACGGCAACGTTATTAGGATTACTGCCAGCCCTCCAAGAAGGAGTAATTGATCCGTCGACAATTATTATTGACGGAAAAACGGGGGTCTCAGGTGCAGGGAGAACACCGTCATTAACGGCACATTTTTCTGAAGTAAATGAGAATGTGAAGGCATATAAGCTCGGAGCACATCAACATATTCCCGAAATTGAGCAGACAATAGGTGATGTTACAGGAAACGATTTTCCCATTTCGTTTTCTGCACACCTAGTACCCATGACACGAGGGATTATGTGTACGATGTACGGTAACCTTCGGGCTTCTACTTCTGAAGATCAATTGATTGATTTGTATAACAATTATTACGAACAGGAACCGTTTGTCCGAATTCGCCCGAAAGGTAGTTGGCCTTCGACGAAAGAAGTCTATGCCACAAATTACTGTGATATCGGTTTTATGGTAGACGAACGGACAAAACGAGTAACCATTGTAGCTGTCATTGACAATGTCGTAAAAGGGGCTGCCGGTCAGGCTATACAAAATATGAATCTATTAAACGGTTGGGATGTTGAAACCGGCTTAAAACAAACAACTGTTTATCCGTAACAAAATTAGGGGGAATTCGGTAATGAGTGTGAACAAAGGTGAAGTAAAAAGGGAAACGGCATATACAGTGTTGGAAGACGGTAATGTGGCTACACCTGTAGGATATAAAGCCGGAGGATTACATTGTGGGATTAAACGGAAACGACCTGATTTAGGCTGGTTGTATTCAAAGGTTCCAGCTACGGCAGCGGGTGTTTATACGACAAATACCTTTCAAGCTCCACCATTAGTTGTAACCCAAGAAAGTATTGAAGCAGGAGGAAAGATACAAGGTGTAATTGTCAATTCAGGTAATGCAAATGCCTGTACTGGAACACAAGGATTAACCGATGCTTATAACATGCGGAAAATGTTTTCCGATCATTTTCATCTCCTTCATCACGAAACAGCAGTTGTGTCTACCGGGGTGATAGGGGAGCCAATGCCAATGGAGAAGATTAAAACAGGAATATCGAATCTGAGCATGGAGAACCACGAAGTTGAACAATTTGAAAGAGCCATTTTAACAACGGATACGTGTACGAAACACGTTGGCGTAAAGATGGAAATCGACGGTAAGATGGTAACGATTGGTGGCTCAGCTAAAGGGTCAGGCATGATTCATCCAAATATGGCGACGATGCTCGCCTTCATAACAACAGACGCTAACATTAAAAAGGATGACTTGGATCAAGCGTTAAAAACGATTACCGACAAAACATTTAATTGTATTTCGGTCGATGGGGATTCAAGTACTAATGATATGGTCCTTCTGCTAGCTAACGGTATGGTAGAAAACGATACATTACATGCAAACCATCCTGATTGGTCTACCTTTGTAGCCGGGTTAACTTATGTATGTGAAACGCTAGCGAAGCAAATTGCTCGCGATGGAGAAGGAGCTACGAAACTAATCGAAGTACAAGTAGATGGAGCTAGCAGCCATTCATCGGCAACAGCTATTGCGAAATCTATTATTTCCTCAAATCTCGTCAAAACAGCTGTCTTTGGAGAGGATCCGAACTGGGGAAGAATCATTGGGGCTATCGGTTATAGTGGTGAACAAGTAGACCCAAACTCAATTGAGATTAGTTTAGGACCAATTAAAGTAATATCAGATGGACTACCAACAACCTTTAATGAAGAAGAAGCAATAAGATATTTACAAAATGAATTTATTCAAATATACGTCTCTTTACATGCTGGAGAAGGAACAGGAAAAGCGTGGGGATGTGATTTAACGTATGAGTATGTTCGAATCAATGCATCTTATCGAACTTAGGAAGGTGACAATATGAACTATTTAGTCGTGAAGTTTGGCGGTAGTGTGTTGGAAGAACTGCCTGACACATTCTACGAAAATATCGTCCAACTTCAAAAAGAAGGAAAGTGGCAACCAATTATTGTTCACGGAGGCGGACCAGCCATTTCAAAGAAACTAGAACAATTATCTTTAGAATTACAATTCGTTGATGGATTACGAGTAACAACGAAAGAAGTACTGGATGTCGTTGAAATGGTGTTATCGGGTACGGTCAACAAAGGTATTGTCCGCTCTATAGCGAAAGCTGGAGGTAAAGCATTAGGATTTAGCGGAGTTGATGGAGAATTTTTACAAGTAAAGCAAGTTCCAAATAAAGCATTAGGTTATGTAGGAGAGGTAACGAATGTTAATGAAACGATCATTAGTGATATGGCGTTATTAGGTTATATACCGGTTATTTCTCCTATTGGGATCGATGGTGATGGGCAAACATATAACGTGAATGGAGATGTAGCTGCCGCAGCGATAGCAAAGTCATTAAAGGCAAAACTATGCTTTGTCAGTGATGTACCAGGTGTTTACCACATTCAACATGGGGAAAAGAAAATTTTAAATAAAGTGTCAAGTGAAGAGATCGAATCGATGATTGCGGCAGGTGTGATTAAAGACGGTATGATTCCGAAGGCGCAAGCTGCAATAGATGGGTTAAATCATAATGTAAAAGAAGTTGCTATTTTAAATGGGAAAGAGCGTGATAGTCTCATCCATTACAGTGAAGGTAAGAGGATAGGCACACGAGTTGTGTTAGGGGGAGAAGTGGCCAATGGCTAAAGTGGATACATCACCAATTATGAAGACATATAACCGTTTTCCGGTGACGTTAGTGAAAGGGAAAGGGAGTTATGTTTGGGATGATAAGGGTAACAAATATTTAGATTATACGGCAGGTATTGCGACGTGCAACTTAGGTCACGTTCCTGAAGAGATTAGAGGAAAAGTGATGGAGCAGTTTGATCAATTATGGCATTGCTCAAATTTATATCACATTCCTGCACAGCAACAGCTTGCAGAATTGTTAGTCGAGTATAGTTGCTTTGATCAAGTTTTCTTTTGTAATAGTGGGGCAGAGGCAAATGAAGCAGCGATTAAATTAGCTAGGAAATATGCGCATGATCAAGGAAAAGAAGAAGGTGAAATTGTAACGTTTACCCAGTCGTTCCACGGTCGAACGATGGCAACTTTATCTGCAACGGGACAAAAGAAGATTCAACATGGATTTACTCCGCTCTTAACTGGTTTCCGACACGAGCCGTTTAATGATATGGAAGCATTGGAAAAAATAATTCAACCGGATACCATTGCCGTACTTCTTGAGCTTGTTCAAGGAGAAGGTGGTGTTATGGTTGCTAACAGTGAATGGGTACAAAAACTCGCAACCCTTTGTAAGCAGCACGACGTATTGCTCATTGTTGATGAAGTGCAAACAGGAATTGGGCGTACAGGGTCACTATTTGCCTATGAGCAATATGATATTGAGCCAGATATTATTACATTAGCAAAGGGGCTAGGTTCGGGGATACCAATAGGAGCCATATTGGCGAAAGAAGAGGTAGCACAATCATTTCAGCCAGGTAGTCACGGAAGTACCTTTGGCGGTAATCCTCTTGCTGCAACGGCAGGGTTGGAAACAGTGAAATATTTAGCGAAAGAGGAACATCAACTGACGATAAAAAAGAACATTTTATATTTTCATAACGAGTTAAGGGATATAAAAGATAAATTTTCACTTATTAAAGAAGTGCGCGGAAAAGGCCTTTTATTAGGTTTAGCCGTAGAAGGAAACGCATTAGACATCATTTCCCTTATAAGGGAAATGGGAGTTCTCGTTCTGCCAGCAGGGCCAAATGTGATTCGCATTTTGCCCCCTCTAAATACGACAAAAGCAGAAATAGATTACTTTGTGCATCAGTTATCAGAAGCATTGGAAGCTAAAAGTAAGGCGATCTAAGAAAGGGGAGACTTCCAAATGGAGAAAGGTTATCTGTTATTAGAGACAGGAGATGTATTTGAAGGAATACTCTTCGGAAATAACAAGGAGACAATCGGAGAAGTCGTCTTTAATACGAGTATGACAGGTTATCAAGAAATTATCTCAGATCCGTCGTATACAGGACAAATCATTACATTTTGTTACCCAATGATTGGGAATTACGGCATTAATCATAAGGACTTTGAAAGTGTGAAGTTGAACTTATCAGGAGTTATTGTTGGCGAAATGTGTGAACATCCTAGCCATTATTTACAAGAAAAAACATTGCACGATGAATTAGCAGAAGCAGGTGTAACCGGGCTACACAGCATTGATACGAGAACGCTCGTAAAATTAATCCGTAAACAAGGAACATTAAAAGGAACGATAACGACATCATTACCTGAAGATAAGTCAATTGAAAATTACGTCAAAGCTGCTACAAAACAAATAACGAAAACACCTGTAGCGGATGTCTCAACGAAGAAGTTGAAAACGTATGAAGGTGATGGACATCATGTCGTATTAATGGATTTCGGATATAAAAAATCTATTTTGAACGCATTACTTGAAGCGAAATGTAAAGTAACAGTTGTCCCACATAACTATACGTACGAAGAAGTGAAAGCATTAAACCCCGATGGTATTTTATTAAGCAATGGACCTGGTGATCCGCTTCAATTATCTTCTTCATTGTCGGAGATAAAAAAGATTATCGAAGCTTATCCAACATTGGGTGTATGTCTAGGGCATCAACTTATAGCTCTAGCTTACGGTGCTTCAACTGAAAAGTTAACCTTTGGACATCGTGGTGGAAACCATCCAGTAAAAGAACTTCATACCGGAAAAGTGTGGATGACAGCCCAAAACCACGGTTATGTTGTAGTCGAAAATAGTATAGATAAAGGACAGTTCAACATAACATATCGCAATGTAAATGATGGAACATTAGAAGGACTGGAGCATAAGACATTACCGATTCAGTCTGTACAGTTTCACCCGGAAGCCCATCCAGGGCCGACAGATACAGACCATATCTTCCAAAAATTTATGAAACAACTAAAAGGGGTAGGGGAAAAGCATTATGCCGTTACGTAAAGATATACAAAAAGTATTAGTCATCGGATCAGGACCTATTGTTATTGGGCAGGCTGCAGAGTTTGATTATTCAGGAACACAAGCTTGTTTAGCACTTAAGGAAGAAGGAATTGAAGTTGTTTTAATTAATAGTAATCCAGCAACAATTATGACAGATGAAACGATTGCAGATCACATTTATATAGAACCTCTAACGATTGAAAGTATTGAGGAAATTATCCGAAAGGAAAAGCCGGACGGTGTTATCGGTACACTCGGTGGCCAAACAGGCTTAAACTTAGCAGTTCAACTTGAACAACAACAAATTTTATCGAAGTACGGTGTGGAGTTATTAGGAACAACAGTTGATTCTATTCAAAAAGGGGAAGATCGGGAAAAGTTCCGCCAATTAATGATTGATATTGGTGAACCAATTTCAGAATCAAAAATTATACGTTCCTACGAAGAAGGTGTGAAGTTTGTTCAAAAAATCGGTTATCCAGTCATTATCCGCCCTGCCTATACATTAGGAGGAGCCGGCGGCGGATTTGCTGCTAATGATGAAGAGTTAGAGGAAGTGCTTACGAAAGGATTAAGCTTAAGCCCAATTAATCAAGTCCTTGTTGAACGAAGCATTAAAGGTTGGAAAGAGATTGAATACGAAGTGATGCGTGATGCCAACGATACGTGTATTACAGTTTGTAATATGGAAAATGTAGACCCAGTTGGCGTGCATACTGGGGATTCGATAGTCGTAGCTCCGTCCCAAACAATTACTGACGTGCAATACCAAATTTTACGGGACGCATCACTGAAAGTAATACGTGCTCTTAATGTAATAGGTGGATGTAACATCCAGTTCGCTTTAGACCCACATTCAGACCAATATTACATTATTGAAGTAAATCCGAGGGTCAGTCGTTCGTCTGCCTTAGCATCGAAGGCGACAGGTTATCCTATTGCTCGTATGGCTGCTAAAATTGCTGTCGGTTATCATCTTGATGAAATTCAAAACCCGATTACTGAAAATACGTATGCATCCTTTGAACCGGCAATTGATTATATTGTTGTCAAGTTGCCTCGTTTTCCTTTTGATAAGTTTCCAGAAGCAGAACGTAAGCTTGGCACTCAAATGAAAGCAACTGGAGAAGTGATGGCGATTGATCGAACGTTTGAAGGTGCATTAAATAAAGGGATCCGTTCTTTAGAGATGAATGTATATGGTTTGTACCACCCACTATTTCATCATATGAGTGAAGAAGAACTAGCTTCTAATATTGCAGAGGTAACCGATTTACGTTTATTTGCAGTTGCAGAATGTTTTAGAAGAAAGTTCACAATTGAACGTGTCCATGAGTTAACGCAAATCGACTACTGGTTTTTAACGAAAATACATGGGCTAATCACACTGGAGCATCGTTTGCATACGTATGAATGGGAGGCGTTGCCACTCGAATTATTACGTGAAGCAAAACAAAAAAATATGAGTGACCATTATATTGCGAAACTATGTAATGTTACCGAACAAGAGGTACGTGCTAAACGGAAAGAAGAAGGGCTTACACCAGGTTACAAGTTAGTTGACACATGTGCAGGAGAATTTGAAGCAGTAACTCCTTACTATTATTCAACATGGTTAGGTGCAGATGAAGTAGAGGTTACGAGCAAGAAAAAGGTGCTCGTTATCGGTTCAGGTCCAATCCGAATTGGGCAAGGAATCGAATTTGATTACTGCTCCGTTCAAGCGACACTCGCATTAAAGAAAAAAGGGTATGAGGCAGTAGTGATGAACAATAACCCCGAAACGGTGAGTACCGACTATTCGGTTGCAGATCGTTTATATTTTGAACCGTTAACTACGGAAGATATATTACACGTTGCAGAAAAAGAAAATGTTGATGGGGTCCTCATCCAATTTGGTGGTCAAACAGCCATTAATGTGGCGGAAAGCTTAGAGGAAGAAGGTATCAAGTTACTCGGCACAAGTATGGCGTCAATTGATCAATTAGAGGATCGTCAACAGTTTTATGACGTATTGCAAAAACGAAACATCCCTCACATTAAAGGGGAAACGGTGCACAATGAACAACATTTGAAGCAAGTCGCAAATGAATTAGGCTATCCAATTCTTGTTCGTCCATCCTACGTGATTGGTGGGCAATCGATGCATATTTTTAACCAAGAAGAAGAATTAAACTATTATTTACAAACGATTTCAGTAGGAAATGAAAAGTTATGGCCGTTGCTTGTTGACCAGTACATCCCTGGACTAGAGTGTGAAATCGATGTGATTTGTGACGGAAAAGATGTTGTCGTCCCTGGTATCTTTGAACATGTAGAGAGAGCAGGTGTACATTCTGGAGACAGTGTCACCATTTTTCCGCCCCAAACGATGAACAAAAAAACAAAAGATACTTTAGTAGATTATGCAATGAGATTAAGTGAGGAATTGCATATTGTTGGGCTTATGAATATACAATTTGTCATTCATGAAGAAACAGTATATGTATTAGAAGTAAACCCCCGCTCATCACGTACGGTTCCGATTATGAGTAAAGTGACAAAAGTGCCAATGGTGGAATGGGCTACTGCTGTTCAACTAGGTGATTCACTACAAACTATAACGAATAAGAGCGGATTGTTGGATGAACCACAATTTTACACAGTGAAAGCACCTGTCTTTTCTACGAGCAAATTAAAAAATGTGGATCACGTATTAGGGCCAGAAATGAAATCGACTGGCGAAGTGTTAGGCCTTGGGGTGACAATAAAAGAAGCGGTAGCTAAGGCATTAGCAAAAGATCAACATTTGCCATTTTCATCTACAGAAAAACATTATGTTCTCTGTTCCATCAATGATCGGGCTAAAGAGGAAAGTCTTGCAACGATACAACAGTTTGTACAGCAAGGATATAAAATAATGGCAACCCCAGGAACAGCGGCATTTTTACAGAAAAACAACGTTCCTGTTCAACGAGTAGAAAAAGAGAAAGAACAGTTACATGACATCATACGTGAAGGAAAAATTACAGCTGTTATGAACGTTCCTACGAAAGGAAGGGATAAAACGACGTTTGGGTTTTATATTCGGGAGTTAGCTGTACGTTATCAAGTCCCTTATTTCACTTCCCTTGATACAGTAAAACAATTAGCAAATATCTCAAAAGAAAATTGGGAAATTCGTTCCATGAAACAATATACGAATGCAACGTTATTAAATATATAGGGGGATGTACAATGAAACACTTTTTAACGATAGGGGAGCATGAACCTGACCAATTAACGAAATTGTTAGATGATGCATTAACTATAAAACAGATGCAAAAGAGTGGAAAATCACATCCTTATACAAAAGGAAAAGTATTAGGGATGATTTTTGAAAAATCTTCAACACGAACGAGAGTTTCTTTTGAAGTTGGTATGTTACAAATGGGCGGCAATGCGATCTTCTTAAACTCGAATGATATTCAGCTTGGGCGTGGGGAGTCGATTTCCGACACCGCCCAAGTTCTATCAAGGTATGTAGATGGGATTATGATTCGCACTTTTGGTCATGAAACGGTGGAACAGTTTGCAGAGCATTCATCTGTACCTATCATTAATGGATTAACGGATATGCACCACCCAACACAAGTTATGGCCGATTTATTAACAATACTAGAGCATAAAGGGAAATTAAAAGGATTAAAAATGTGTTACGTCGGTGATGGGGACAACAACATGTGTCATTCCCTGATTGAAGGTGCTTTGTCAGTTGGAATGGATATTGCAGTCGCTAGTCCGAAGGGGTATGAACCAAATGAAACAATTGTAAGTGAAGCGAAAAAGATTGGAGAAAAAACCGAAAGCCAGTATTCATTTACTACTGACCCAATCACCGCGATTCAAGAAGCAGATGTCGTCGTTACAGATGTATGGGCGAGTATGGGGCAAGAAGGTGAACAGGCGAATAGAATGAAAGATTTATATGCATACCAAGTGAATAAAGAACTGTGCCAATATGCGAAGGATGATTTTATCTTTTTACATTGCTTGCCGGCTCATAGAGGAGAAGAGGTAACAGCCGATGTTATAGATGGACCACACTCTGTTGTATTTGATGAAGCAGAAAACCGATTGCATGCTCAAAAAGCCATTTTAAAAGCTTTGCTCGAGAACAAATAAAAAAATTTTTGTTTATGGTTGTATATTAATGCAAGTTTATATATAATTATACTCACGAACAATTCAAAGGAGAGATTTTTCATGGCGAAGGAAAAAGTTGTGCTTGCCTATTCAGGCGGTTTAGATACATCGGTTGCAGTAAAGTGGATCCAAGAAAAGTACGGATATGATGTCATTGCGCTGGGATTAAACGTAGGAGAAGGAAAGGATTTAGAATCGATAAAGGAAAAGGCGTTAAATGTTGGAGCTATTAAGGCGATTATGATTGATGCAAAAGAATTGTTGGCGGAAGAGTATATTAAACCAGCATTAAAATCTAATGCTTTATATGAAGGAAAATATCCATTATCGTCAGCGCTATCCCGTCCGTTAATTTCAAAATTGTTAGTCGAAGTAGCTGAACAGGAAGGAGCAGTAGCTGTAGCTCACGGATGTACAGGTAAGGGGAATGACCAAGTTCGCTTTGAAGTGTCCATTAAAGCATTAAACCCGAACCTAGAAGTGCTTGCTCCTGTTCGTGAGTGGGGTATGACACGTGATGAAGAACTTGCCTATGCAAAAGAGAAAAATATTCCTGTACCTGTTAATGTAGATAATCCGTTTTCTATAGATGCAAATATATGGGGGCGTGCTTGTGAAGCAGGCGTACTTGAGAACCCTTGGGAAGAAGCACCAGAAGCTGCCTTTGACTGGACGAATCCAATTGAGGAAACACCAGATACACCTGAATATGTGGAAATTGAGTATGTAGAAGGTGTTCCAGTTGCCCTTAACGGACAACAAATGACGTTAGTAGATATTATTGAAGAGTTAAATGAAGTAGGCGGAAAACATGGCGTCGGCAGAATTGATCACATTGAAAACCGTCTTGTCGGTATTAAATCTCGTGAAGTGTATGAAAACCCAGGAGCACTTATTTTGATAAATGCTCATAAAGAGTTGGAGTTTTTAACATTACCGCGAGAAGTATCTCAATTTAAGCCTCAAATTGATCAACAAATGGCAAAAATTATATATGAAGGATTATGGTATTCACCGTTGAAGAATGCATTGGATGCGTTTGTTGATGAAACACAAAAAGTTGTAACAGGAACAGTTAAAGTAAAATTATTTAAAGGGAACCATACAGTAGTTGGTCGAAAATCAGACAACAGTTTATATAATGAAGAGCTTGCAACGTATTCTAAAGAAGATATGTTTGACCATAACGCGGCAGTAGGATTTATTAAACTATGGGGATTGTCAACAGAAGTATATTCCCAAGTACACCAAAAAGAAAAAGTAAACAGCTAAGCAGATAGGTAGGAGGATAATCATGTCTAAGCTCTGGGGTGGACGGTTTACAAAAGAAACGAATAAACTGGTAGAAGAGTTTACTGCATCCATTGAATTTGATCAACAGTTAGCAAATGAGGACATTGAGGGCAGTCTTGCCCATGTGCAAATGTTAGGGGAATGTAATATCATTCCCCAAGAAGATGCAGAAATGATTAAAGAGGGGCTTCTTCGTATTCAAAAGAAAATAGCAAGTGGCGAAGTGCAATTTTCGGTTGAACATGAAGACATTCATATGAACATCGAAAAGCTTCTAATTGAAGAAGTAGGCCCTGTAGGCGGGAAATTGCATACAGGTAGAAGTCGAAACGACCAAGTGGCAACTGACATGCATCTTTACTTACGTACGAAAACGGAAAAGATTATTCAGTATGTAAACGATGTACAGGAAGCGTTGTTATTGCAAGCAAAAGAGCATGTTGAAACGATTTTACCGGGTTATACACATTTGCAGCGTGCTCAACCTGTCTCCTTTGCTCATCATTTACTAGCTTACTTTTGGATGTTTCAACGAGATAAGGAAAGACTTCAAGATAGTTTAACTCGTATCAATGTTCTTCCTCTTGGAGCAGGGGCATTAGCTGGAACTACTTTTCCAATAGACCGGGAAAGAGTTGCGGAGATTTTAGGGTTTGACGGCATTTATCCTAATAGTATGGATGCAGTTAGTGACCGGGATTTTATTTTAGAATTTTTATCCTCGGCATCAATCGTTATGACTCACATTTCACGCTTATCTGAGGAGCTAGTGATATGGTCGAGTCAAGAGTTCCAATTCGTAGAACTAGATGACTCGTTCTGTACCGGTTCAAGTATTATGCCTCAAAAGAAGAATCCTGACGTACCGGAGTTATTGAGGGCTAAAACAGGTCGAGTTTACGGTGATTTGTTCGGTTTACTAACCGTGCTCAAAGGCTTGCCACTAGCATACAACAAAGATATGCAAGAAGACAAAGAAGGAATGTTTGATACCGTTAAAACGTTAGAAGGTTCATTAACTCTTCTTGCACCAATGATTGAAACGATGACCGTGAAAAAAGAGAACATGTACCAAGCGGTTAAAGAAGACTTTTCTAACGCTACCGACATTGCCGATTACCTAGTGACAAAAGGGTTACCATTCCGTGAGGCGCATGAGGTTATTGGAAAAATTGTGTTGTATGCTATTCAGCAAGAGAAGTATTTAGTGAATTTAACGTTAGATGAATATAAACAGTTCCACTCTTATTTTGAGGAAGACATTTATGAAACGTTGGACCCAAGACAAGTTGTTGCTGCACGAAAGAGTACAGGTGGAACCTCTCAAGATCAAGTTCGACAGCAAATCGCATTGGCAGAAGAAAAGATTAAATAAAAAAGAAGCCTAAATGGTAGTATCCCCTTACAGGTAGACATGGAAAAAAGAGAGCATATAAAATGTTCTAAATAGTCTACTTGTAGGGGGGTTTTTCTATGGCTAAAATAAGGCCAGAAATTTGTTGCCTATACCGAAGTGAGGTTGTTCGATTGAAATTAGAGGAAGGCTGGTCCTACCACCAACTTCGACGCTTTCGGATGAAATAAGTTACATCCATATTCCGGTTATAAGCGAATGATTCGTGCAATATCAAGATTTAACACGTTCCCACTCCTCATAGTATGTTTGGAGAGGTATAGGTACTTATGAAAATAGAAATGCCTCTTTTTGAAATATACTCTATGAAACTGTAACTTCCTTCTAAATGAACATAGTAAATGTAAATTTTTGCAGTGATATCATGTTGAGCATTTAGAAGGCATATTTTGTAATAAGAAGAAAAGGAGGAGTGCAATGGCTGAAGTAAGGATACGTGATATATGGAAAGCAAAAAAACGTATTTCCTCTATTGTGTCTAATTCCCCACTTATTCAATCCCACACCCTATCTCGTATGACCAATAAAAAAGTTTATTTGAAGCTGGAAACTGCAAATGAAGTTGGTGCATTTAAGCTACGCGGAGCCGCAAACAAAATATTGTCCCTCCCTCTGGACGTGCAAAAAAGAGGAGTCACAACGTTTTCCACCGGGAATCACGGGTTAGCCGTCGCTTATGTAGCTACTTTACTGGGCATAAAACCGATTATTTGTATTTCCAATCGTGTTCCTGAAGCGAAAGTAAAGCAACTTCAACAATACGGGGCTGAGTTAGAAGTCATAGGTCACAGTCAGGACGATGCTGCAAGACATTGTGAAGCATTACATAAGAAGTATAATATGACGGTCATTCCCCCATTTGATGATCGAGAAGTTATTGCTGGGCAAGGAACAATAGGTCTTGAAATATTAGAGGATTTACCGCAAGTAGATCATTGTCTCGTACCGTTATCCGGGGGAGGTTTATTATCAGGTGTTGGACTAGCATTGAAGTCTGCAAATGAAGGTACCACAATAACCGGCATTTCAGTTGATGGTGCATCGGCGATGGCTGAAAGTATAAAAAAAGGCCACCCGACAGGGGTCCCGGAAAAGGACACTGTAGCAGACAGTTTATTAGGAGGTATAGGTTCACAAAATAAATTTACTTTATCAATCGTTCAGTCGGTAATGGATGAACTCGTATTGCTTCAAGAAAACAGCATTCAAAAAGGGTTATCCCATTTATTTTATCAGGAGAAGTTGATCGTGGAAGGTGCTGCAGCAGTTGGTGCTGGCGCACTTCTCGACAAAAAACTAAAAAAGATTGGAGATAATGTAGTCCTGATCATTTCGGGTAATAATGTCGACGTTTCTACATTATTCAAATGAAAGCAAGGAGGGTTATCATGCAAATTTTCACAGAAAAGGAAATTCGGCAATATGTAGATATAGATCTTGAGACGATGAATGTTGTGGAGGAAGCTTTTGCTAGTTTGCGAACAAAAAAAGTGGAGATGCCTCCAATTATGCGTATCGATGTAAAGGAACATAATGGTGAGTTAGATGTGAAATCAGCTTATATCCCTGGATTAAAATACTTCGCAGTCAAGTTATCGTCAGGCTTTTTTAATAACGATGAACTAGGGTTACCAAGTGGGAATGGACTGATGTTACTGTTAAGCAGCGAAACAGGATTTCCGAGAGCCATACTTCTTGATAACGGTTATTTAACCCATGTCCGGACGGCAGCAGCAGGAGCGGTTAGTGCTAAATTGTTAGCTAAGGAAAACATAACAACTGCGGGCGTTATTGGCACAGGAGCACAAGCTCGTTATCAGATGATAGCTTTACAACAAGTACGCCCCTTTAAACAATTACGTGTGTGCGGTCGTAACTACAGGAAGGTTGAACAATTCAAGCAGGATATGGAGGCTTTATTAAAGGTAGAAGTCGTTCCTACAACCTCAATAGAAGAAGTAGTAAAAAAAAGTGAAGTCGTCGTGACAACGACCCCTTCGGAAACTCCCCTTATTAAGGGTGATTGGTTACATCCGGGAATACACATTACAGCCATGGGGTCTGATGCGGAACATAAACAAGAACTATATCCAGATGTTTTTTTACAGGCAGACCGTATTGTTTGTGATGTGAAGTCACAGTGTAAGCGACTTGGCGAATTACATCATGCGTACGATGACGGGACTATTTCGAACCAAACGTCGATAACGGAATTAGGGGAAATATTAACAAATGAGAAGAGCGGAAGATTGTCTAATCAAGAGATTACTGTATGCGACTTGACCGGGACAGGTGTCCAAGATACAGCGATAGCGATTGTAGCATATGAAAAGTTACGGAAGTTGGCGGGCATTACAGTAGGAAATTAACTGATAAGAACACGTCCGTATAGAGGGGGGAAGTCCTTTGATTCCGTTAATTGAATATAAAGAAAGGCTAAAAAAGACAAAAGAACGAATGGCTCTTGAAGGAATTGATGTTTTACTAGTAACGAATCCGTCAAATATCAATTATTTATCCGGATATGATGCATGGTCATTTTATGTGCATCAAATGTTAGTCGTATTGCTAGATGAGGAACAGCCGATATGGATAGGAAGAAAGCAGGATGCAAATTCAGCAAAACTAACAACATGGCTGGATCACGGCAACATATACTTTTATACAGACGAATTTGTCCACTCGATTACAAAACACCCAATGGATGAGATTGCAAGGATTTTAACCGAGATTGGTGTTAACCAACACGTAATAGGTGTTGAAAAGGAAAATTACTATTTTACGGCAAAAGCTTATGAACAACTCGTAAAAGGGTTACCGAACGCAACCTTTAAAGATGTTACATTACTCGTAAACTACGTGCGAATCATTAAGTCCCCTTTGGAAATCGACTTTATGAAAAAAGCCGGTAAAATAGTGGAGCAAGCCATGACAACAGCAATTGATAACATTCATAAAGGAGTTAAGGAGAACGAAGTCGTCGCCAACATATACTACTCACAAATAATGGGGACTGAGGGGTATGGTGGAGACTACCCTGCAATTGTACCCTTACTTCCATCAGGAGAGAAAACATCTGCTCCACACATTACGTGGGCAGATGAACCGTATGAGGGTGGAGATAATGTCATCATCGAGTTAGCAGGGTGCTATAAACGTTATCATGCACCGCTAGCTAGAACTCTAGTTATAGGGAAGCCGCAAAAACAAGTTAAGGAACTCTCTGATGTCGTCATTGAAGGTATTGAAGATACGTTATCCTTTATCAAGCCAGGAGTTACTTGTGAGGAAGTCGAGGAAGTGTGGCGTTCATCGATAGGGAAGTACGGTTTTTTGAAAGACTCCCGTATAGGATACTCCATGGGACTAAGTTATCCTCCAGATTGGGGTGAACATACAGCAAGTTTACGTGCGGGAGATAAAACGATTCTCCGGCCAAACATGACCTTTCATTTAATACCTGGCATTTGGTATGACGATTACGGTGTAGAAATTAGTGAATCGTTTGTTGTTACTGAGAAAGGGATCGAAACGTTTTCTAACTTTCCTCGAAAATTATTTATTAAAGAAGAAACAGAACAGTAACTTAAGTACTTCGTTTCTAAAAAAGGGTACTTTTTCCTTTTTGTAAGACTATGATACAAATCCATTGATAGAAACTACGATTCTCTAAAAGTAAAATATTTTTGTCATTTTTTTATTTTTTAATGTTTAAAAGACTTTTAAATGGATAGAATGGCTAACGACATAGAAATATAGATATAAATGTGACAAGGGCAAAGCTAGGGAAACCTAGTGACGCAAAGCTATAGGGGCTTCTACTATAAAGCCAGCCAGCTACCATCAGATAAACTGGCTGTTTCTCCCCCTAGACAGCCGGTCTTTTTTTGGTGGAATTTTGCTCGAACAATAGGAAAAGGAGGTAAAAAATTGAGTAGCTATTCAAAGAAAGTTAGCGTTTGTATGTTTCCTTGAGAATCTCATTTCGTAATGGCTAATGAAATAGCTTTTAAGCATCATTGACTGGGATTCTTGTTTGTTAAGTCATTAGACCTATCCAAAAAACATTCTCACTGTATTAATAGGGAAAAAGGTACATGTCATAACTGGGGTATCGGTTATATCATAAGTAAATAAGATGATACAAAAGGAAAATATATCCTTTTAAAACAACTATTGGACGAAATTAGGAAAAAAACCAAATGAATCGACAAAAGAAGAAGAGATTTTTTTCGTATAGTGACAATATTTTCTAATTGGAAAAGCTATAATGACTACTGAAAAGAGAATGATAGAAATTATGACAAGGGCAAAGCTAGGGTGACCTAGTGACGCAAAGCTATAGGGGCTTTTTAAAAGCCAGCCAGCTACCATTCGGATAACCGGCTGCCCTTTCAGGCCGGGTTTTTTTATGGATGGGACATGCTCTTAACAAAGGAGGATGAAGATGTGAAAGGAAGGACAAGGAATCGTATCGCCATTGCGGGTGTAGTTACGCTAGCGGTTGCACTAGCGTTAGCTACAGGTACGTTCAGTGCATGGGATATCGTTCGTTCCTATCAAAATATCTCATGGTCTTGAACCTACTAATCACAAATTCGAAACGAAATATTTTAAGTTAAAGGAATGAAGAAACAGAGGAGGTTTTTTAATGAGAGGAATATGGAAACGCGTCATTATTACGAGCATCTTTGCATTAGCGATAGCGGTTGCAGTATCAGCGGCAACTGTCGGTGAGTTGGGAGCTAATGAATCTACGGATCCAGTAAGTGTAATCGTTAGTACTTCTGATAACGATAGTGTAGTAGAAGAAACGGAAGCATTAGGTGGACATGTAACAGCTAAATGGGATTTCATTAATGCTTTTGCGGTGGAAATTCCGGAGAATCAAATAGAAACGTTAGCAACAATTAAAGGTGTACGAGCTGTAACACCAAACAATATGGCGATTGAAACGAAGAGTGACACAGAAGAAGACTTTACCGCAACCCTTGCTAACGTATATAACGAAGCAATACGAGCTACAAAAGCATGGGAAAAAGGTCTAACTGGTGAGGGTATTGGCATTGCTGTCATCGATAGTGGTGTAACAAAGGAAAAGGGGCAAGTAAATGATTTTAAAGATCGACTTGAAGTAGTTGAAGTGAATTCTGAGACAGAATATATGGCTGATAAATTTGGGCATGGAACTCACGTAGCTGGAATCGCAGGTGGAGACGGAAATGCTCAGGATGGTAAGTATATAGGAGTTGCTCCGGGGGCAGACATTATTAGTGTGAAAGTTAGTAATGATGAAGGTATGGCAACAGAGGAAGACATCGTAAATGGGTTGCAATGGGTGTTAGAAAATAAAGATGAACACAACATTCGTGTTGTCAACATTTCCTCACAAGTAGCAACGCAACAACATTATACAGAAAGTGCGTTAAATGCTGCTGTTGAAGTACTTTGGCATAACGGAATTGTCGTTGTTGTTTCTGCGGGGAACCGTGGGGGAGAAGACTGCTCTACATGTTACGCACCTGCGAACGATCCATTTGTAATTACAGTTGGTGCACTAGAGGATAATGAAACAGCTAAAATTAACGATGACGTTCTAGCAAGCTTCTCTAGCTATGGCGAAACTTTAGACGGGTTTATGAAACCAGAAGTTATGGCACCAGGATCAGATATTGTATCTTTTATGCCTTCTGGGTTCATTAAGAAAGAGATGAAAGACCGCGTTGTAGATGATTACTATTTCCGTATGAGTGGAACTTCTATGTCAGCTCCAATGGTAGCAGGAGCAGCGGCTATCATTTTACAAGAGCTTCCAGATTTAACACCAGACCAAGTGAAGTGGTTGTTAATGGAAACAGGTGAAAAAATTGAAGGCATTGACACTCCTATTGTTCAAATTGATAAAGCAACGGCGTATCAAAAAGATGTAACAAAAATTCCAAGTGCAAACGAAGGTGTGGAACTATCACCATTTATTGATGCTGATGATGAAGATGTATTATTTAACAACATTTCATGGTCGAACATCTCTTGGTCAAATATTTCATGGTCAAACATTTCATGGTCTAATTTGTTTGAATAAACAATAGAGTCTTCATATAGTTGATCGGATCATTATTGATTCGGTCAACTATTATCTATCATATGAGAAAAGGGATAGACATAAGATTACATGATCAAAATCGACAAAAAAACAACGATTTCTCTGCATAGTCTTACAATTTTTTCAAGTAGAGCGGTTTATAATAATAGGGAATAAGCATGAAGAATAGAGAATTCAATCTATATCTCGAAGTATAGAAGGACTGAATTTCCGTTGGGGTGGTTCAAACAGACCACCTTATCTATTTAAAGATTAATGGGGGATAACCATGAAAAATAAACATCCAATTGGTACTTACATATTCGTATGGCTATGTAATATCACAGCCATCTTAATCGTAGTTTCCAGTTTGCAAGAATTTGGACAATATAATATAAGTACGTGGATTCATTTTGGGGTTTGGTTGTTCATTTTATGTATAGCCAGGTTAGGCGGATTGTTTAAGTTTTTCGGTTTTGATATATCTGTCGGGTGGGCAAACGCAGTAGAATTTGCTGTCGTGATGATATTACCATTTCCGTTATTTTGTCTAGCGATGGTAGTGTCATACAGCACCATTGTGTTGGACCGTATCCGACGGAAACATCCAGAACCATTTTTAGGTCCTGATTTTAATGCTGCAAACGTCTTAATTGGTGGCTACATTGCAGTTCTGGTTTATGAATTACTAGCTCCACTAGTAGGAGATTCCCTATCAACATTAACATTACTTTTATCAGGTTTAACATTTGCTTTTATCCAAATTTTATTTATGACTATTCTATTATCGGTTGATAGTCAAAAACATTGGCAAAGGGTAGGAACGATGGAAAGTCGCACCTTTTTAATGGAAGGTGTCGTCATTATTTCAGGCGCATTAGTAGCGAAAATGTACATGGTTGATCCGTACCTGCTACTATTACTCTTACTTCCACTCATTTCACTCCATAGACTATTGAAAAATGTGAACGATTCGAAGCTCATTTACATAGATGAAAAAACCGGTTTATATAACTATCGATACTTTGACGAACAGATGAAAGAAAAATTCCAAACAGCAGTTCAAAAGAAGAAGACGTTAAGCGTTGTATTCGGTGACATGGATAATTTAAGGGAAATTAATAACACATATGGTCATCAGTATGGAGATAAAGCGATTGTTAAAGTTGGGGACGTATTCAAACAGTATAATGAAGAATATATCGTTGCCCGGTTTGGAGGAGAAGAATTCGTTATGATTTTACCGTCAATCACAAAAGCAGAGGCAGCTAAAATTGCAGAGAGAATCCGAATAGACCTAACAGCGCAAGAAGTGCCCCTGGAGGACGGTACACCATTAAAGCTTTCCATTAGTTTAGGTGTGGCAAACTACCCGATCGATGCTACGGATATGGAAACTTTGGTTAAATGCGCTGATGAAGCGCTATATGAAGCGAAACACTCTGGAAAGAATACAGTAAAACAATATGATGCCAATACGAATCTATTTGAGCAATTAGCTTCGAAAGGAGGTACTTCGTAATGAACAAGAACCTCCTACACTTTTATATTATCCTGCTAGGGTCATTTTCATTAGGGTTTTCCTTTTTAAACTTTGTGGGTGATTCAATTGAGTGGGAACTTTTAATGCCTTTTATTATTATGACGTGTATTGCTGAAAAATTTAAAGTGAGAATATCTATTTATAATACGAGGGAGTCTGTATCGATTTCGTGGACTTCCGTATTATGTATAGGTGTTCTCGTTATTTTCGGCATTCGAGAGGCAATTATAGTAAGTGCATTAGCCGGTTTAACGGTATCGTTATATCAAAAATTACCTGCAATTAAGACGTTTTACAATGTTTTTTCTTATGTAACAACTGTTATTCTTACCTCTATTCTAGCAAACTATCTACTTGTCCATACAGCACTAGAAGAGTCTAGTATTATGTATCCTTTTACATTATCATTTGCTTACATATTACATAATTACATATTAACGGTCTTGTTAATGCTTATTGTGACAGGAAAAAGGATAAAAACGGTTGTCGAAGATGTTATTGGCCCCCACATTGCTCATTCGTTAATATTTGCAGTCATTGGTGGGTTACTTGGCCAATGGTATAAACAATACGGCGTCATTTCCATTGTATTATCAATGTTTTTAATCTTTTTAGTGAGCTATGGACTAAAGGCATCTGCCTTAATCTTTAAAAAGCGCTTAGTCGAACTGGAAAGAAGTAATAAAGAAAAGCAAAATCTCGTGTCCCAGTTAGACCAGACGCTAGAAGATTTTATCGCTACATTAACAGCTACGATTGATGCCCGTGACCCATTTATGTATGGGCATTCGCTTCAGGTGTCAAATTATGCATTGGCAATAGCTACAGAATTGAAGTTGAAAAAGACGGAAATTGAACAAATACGGATTGCCGGGTTGCTTCATGATATCGGCAAAATTTCAATTCCTGAACATATTTTGTTCAAAGACGGGAAGCTAAGTGACGATGAATATGAAATCATTAAACAACATGCTGAAATTGGTGAAGAGATATTAAATAAAATTCATAGCTTACGAGATGTGGCCACATTAGTAGGTATGCATCATGAACGTTACGATGGGAAAGGGTATCCGAGAGGACTGAAAAACAGTGAAGTACCGATTGGCGCTCACATTTTAGCAGTAGCGGATACATTAGATACCATATTATCTGATCGTGCATATAAGCGGGGAATGAGAGTAGAGGATGCCCTGAACGAAATCCAACGTTGTAAAGGTACACAGTTCCATCCTGCTGTTGTGGAAGCCTTGATGAATATTCGGAAGACACTTGGTGACCATATTTTTAAAAATTCAGCAAAACTTGTGCAACAATCAGTGGTGGACAAACAAATTAAATCCAATTCCCGAATTATAAAATTAATGGTAGAAAAGCAAATTATTTAAATTAAAATGAACCCATCTCTTGTGAGATGGGTTTTTATATTCGTTTCATATTTGTAACAAACTGGTATCTATCCGATCGATAGATAGAGCGAACCACTTCCAAGGGCTGTCCATTTTTTAAAAAAGTTTGTCGTTCAATTTTTAATACTGGTGCTTCTTCTTCAATGCCTAAGATGTTAGCTTCCCGTTCGGTTGCAGTCGATGCTTCAATGATTTGCTGTGCATTTCCAATAGTAAGCCCTAGTTTTTCAATGTATTGATAAAGAGAATGATGCAATATTTCTTTCGGTAAGTCCTGTAACAAAGAAACAGGTAAGTAAAGAGTTTCAAATGCCATTGGGGTTTCATCTGCAAGTCGAATCCGTTCAATTTCGTACACTTGTTCATTCAACTCTAATTTCAATTTTTCTGCAATACTTTGTTTAACTTGCACCTTTCGGAAATGTAACAAGCGATTTCCTGGTGTCATCCCCCTTTTCTTCATATCTTCTGTAAAACTCGTTAAACCTTCTAACGGTTGTTGAATTTTTTGATGGGCTATAAATGTTCCCTTTCCTTTTTCCCGGTAAAGTAAACCTTCTGATACTAGATTTTGAATGGCTTGCCTTACGGTCATGCGACTTACATTGAACATGTCAGAAAATTCCCGTTCAGATGGAATGCTATCCCCAGGTTGTAGTGATTGTTCGTGTATAAGTCTTTTAATATTTTCTTCAATTTGAAAATATATTGGTATGGGAGAGTTTTTATCAATCATTACATCATCTCCTTCTTAAGTAAAAAACAGACTTTATTACGTTATCTCCATATTAATCGATTTTCCTTTACTTTACAATTTATCTCGTTTAATAGAAAAGTTATCTAGTGGTATAGACAACTATAAAAAAATATGGTACTTTAGGATTAATTAATGAAAACGCTATCAATTGCGAAGAAAGTAATGCAAATGTAGTATCAACACAATTGGGGGAAGGAATATGAAATTTATTGAGGAAAATATGGTGCTTTTCGATGTACAAGTAGAAGGTCCTGAAGAAGCTATACAGAAAGCGGGTCAATTATTAGTAGATAGCGGATGTGTTGACTCTGCTTATGTGACAGCAATGATTGAATCATATCAGGAAAATGGACCTTATTTCGTCCTTGCACCTCATATAGCTTTGCCCCATGCAAGACCAGAAGATGGGGGTAAGGAGGCATCCGTTTCGTTTATGAGGTTGACAACACCTGTTAAGTTCGGTCATAAGTCGAATGATCCAGTTGAATTTGTATTTGCTCTTGGTGCTTCGTCCAGTGATGAACATATCCAAGTGTTACAAAAATTATCAAGTGTATTAGGAAACCAAGATAAAATAAAGCAGTTAAAAGAGGTTTCTAACTTTGAAGAATTACAAAAAATACTAGATGTAGGGGGAAATAAACAATGAAAATTTTATGTGTATGTGGGTTAGGTCAAGGTACGAGTTTAATTTTGCGAATGAATGTTGAAACAGTATTAAGAGAACTCGGTGTAGAAGCAGATGTAGAAAATACAGATGTTTCAGCTGCTTCAAGTGAAAATACAGACTATATTGTGACGAGTAACGAACTAGCCGAATCATTAACTAGTTCATCAGCCAAGATCATTATAGTGAATAACTATTTTGATAATAACGAAATAAAATCTGCTTTGTCAGAACATCTTTCATAAGGGGGAAATAGACAATGGAAACAATTAAATGGATGGCCACGAATATATTTGGTGAGCCTGCAGTCTTGCTCGGTTTCATCGTATTACTAGGACTAGTATTACAAAAGAAAACGATTAACCAAACGATGAGTGGAACGTTTAAAGCGATTATTGGTTTCTTAATTATCGGTGTAGGAGCAGGAGTTATCGTAGACGCTCTATTAATCTTCCAACCGATGTGGGCAGAAGTATTTAATTTGGAGCAAGAAGAATTAGGATCCTTTTTAGGTCAAGGTGAATTTAATGCTAAGTATGGAAGCGCTATTACATTGGCGATGACCTTAGGGTTCTTAATAAACGTACTATTAGCCCGTTTTACGAGATTTAAGTTTATTTATTTAACAGGGCATATGATGTTCTGGACGACTACAATTTTTGCAGGAATTATTATTCACGAAGTAGGGCATGTATCATTTGGTAAGCTTGTCGTCTTCCTATCTATATTTATGGGGGTTTATTGGACGATTCAGCCAGCTTTAACTCAACCATTTATGAGAAGAATAACAGGGAATGACAATATTGCCTTAGGACACACATCTGCATCTGTTGCCTTATTAGGAGCCCTTGCAGGTAAATATTTAGGAAATAAAGATAACGACTCAGAAAAAATTAAATTACCAAAGAAATTAGAGTTCTTACGGGATTCAAATGTAATTACAGCTTTGACAATGGGAGTTTTATTCCTAGTTGGTGCACTTATTGTAAGTGGTAAAGGGACTCCGGGTGCAGAAGAGTTAATTGCTTCTTCAGGCGATAAAAACTTTTTTGTCTATGCCATTATTCAATCATTTCAATTTGCAGCAGGTATTGCAGTTGTATTAATGGGAGTACGTATGTTCATTGGCGAAATTGTCCCAGCCTTTAACGGAATTGCTACTAAACTTGTTCCAGGTGCTAAGCCGGCCCTTGACTGTCCTGTTGTATTCCCGTATGCACCTAATGCAGTTATATTAGGTTTCCTAGGTTCATTTTTCGGAGCTCTTTTATGGCTAGTTGTAATCGGTAACACGGTTGGATATATATTCGTACCAACGATGATTGTATTGTTCTTCCACTCTGCTACAGCAGGTGTGTTCGGTAACGTAACTGGTGGTGTACGAGGTGCATTAATAGGTGGTTTTATTACATCAACAGTTGTAGCATGGGGACAATTTGTCATGGTAAAAGGATTACTAGCTTCAACAGTACCTGACACAGCGATGTGGGCTGCAGACTCTGACATGTTTATCCTTGGACCAATCATTAAAGTGTTAGCTCAATTATTCTTGTAATCGATAAACGAAGGAGGACAGCATAGACTGTCCTTCTTTTCTATCAAATAGGAGGTTCAACATGAGTTTTATTCGAACATTTTATGGAGATATACAACCTAATCAACTTGGCTTTACGTATTCACATGAACATATTGTTTGTCGTCCAGCTTTTTGGCAAGAAAGAGGAGAAGACGACCTTTTGTTAGATGATAAAGAGAAATCAAAGCAAGATGTACTCGATTTTAAGAATCATGGTGGACAAGCAATTGTCGATGCAACGGCAATCGATTATGGACGTAGTGTTAAAGAAGTAGCCGCCATTGGTAAAGAAACAGGTATTCATATAGTCGGAACTGCTGGATTTAATAAAAGCTTCTTATGGGATGCGAAAATTAAAGAAGAATTAAAGCCGATTATCGGTGATTATAGGACGTATTATGAGTGGATTGATTCCGCATCGATAAATGAACTAACGGACTTTGTCGTCAAAGAGGTTGAGGAAGGTTTAGAAGGCACGTCATTTAAGGCAGGACAAGTGAAGTTTGGAACTGGATACAATCGTATCACACCATTGGAGGAAAAAACGCTTCGTGCCGTTGCCCGTGCTCACCATGAGACGAAAGCACCGGTTCACTCCCATACGGAAGCTGGAACAATGGGTTTAGAACAAATTGAATTATTAAAGTCTGAAGGTGTTGACCTATCTTACATGAGTTTTGGCCATATGGATCGTAATTTAGACCCATATTATCATGAGCAAATTGCAAAAACAGGTGCTTACCTCAGCTTTGATTCCATCGCGAAAATTAAATATGCACCAGAAAGCGATCGAATTCAATGCTTGCTTCAGTTAGTAGATAAAGGTTATGAAGGCCAAATATTAATTAGTGGAGATACAGCGAGAAAGACGTATTATAAGCATTACGATTACGGATTAGGATTAGAATATATTATTTCCAAATGGGTGCCGCGATTTATAGATGAAGCTAACAGTCGAGGGTTTGATGGGGAGCAATTAATCGAAAAATTTTTCGTCAAAAATCCAGCCAATTGCTTTACCTTTAAAAAGTAGGTGAATGTCATGAAATTTCAAAACGAAAATTCCTTTCAAGTGAAAGAAAAAATAAATGAAAAACTTGTCGCCATTTTACCGGTTGGAGCAGTAGAGGCGCATGGCCCCCATCTGCCGTTAGGTACAGATAATGTATTAGCGGAACGCCTTGCAGATAAGCTGGCTGAGCAGGTTAATGCTTTTGTGTTACCGACGTTACCCTATGGCCAAGTATGGAGTTTAAAAAACTTCCCTGGAAGCATTAATGTTTCTAATGAATCGATAATTGGAATGCTCGTAGATATTGGCGACAGTCTGTATCGCCAAGGATTTAAAGTACTGGCGATTGTGAACGGACATCTAGGTAATGCGGTTGCTATAAAAGAAGCGGCTCGAAGGCTTTATGAAAGGTATAAAGATTTTAAAGTCTTTTATTTCTTCTATCCAGGGATGAAAAACCCCGTTGAAGAGGTGCGGGAAACCCCTTCTTCTCATGGTACGTATTTTCATGCTTGTGAAATTGAAACGTCATTTATGCTGCATTTAGCAGAAGAATATGTAGACATGGAAAAGGCTATATGTGATATACCAACGATACCTCTTAGCGCAGACTCCACACCAACCCCGTGGGAGGAGTTTACGTCATCAGCGGTGTTAGGCGATGCAACCCTTGCAACGAAAGAAAAGGGAGGAAAGATAATATCGGTTTCATTGAATCATATGATTGACATGATTCAATTAGCTAAGGAGGAGCTCCATGATTCAACAGAATAAATTACACGATTTTTTACTTTTTAATTTTTTAGCAATAGATGAAGAGAATGCAATAGATATATGTGAAGCTGGAAACGGTTATATTGTTCCGGGAATTGTAGCGTCTAGCTATGTGAATATAGAAGTAGCAGCAAATAAGGTGAAAGAATTAAAAACCGTATCAAATTGTGTAAGCATTGGCCTTGGGGGGGGCGGTGATGTCACCAATTGGGCAAAAGTAATGGAAATTGCTGAACAATCGGACCCCGGCCATATTAACCAGCCTTTTGAAAAAGCCTCATATGTAAAGGGTTATCTTCAAGGCAGGGGGGTTCCCCAAGTCGTCAACGGCTTAATTTCACCTACAGGTGAAGTAGGGATAATTCAACTATCATCAGGTGTTCGTATGAAAGTGGAAGAATTTATGGAAGTCGCTCATTATATTGGGATCGAATCGATTAAAGTAATGCCGGTCAAAGGGAAAACTCATTTACATGAGCTCGTATATATTACAAAAGTGGCAGCAAAACAGGGGATTAGGGCTGTCGAACCGGCAGGTGGAATTGAAGCAAGGAATATTAAAGCAATTGTAGATGGGATCAAAAACACAGGCATCGAACTGTTTATGCCTCATATATTCGGTTCTACTATTGATAAAGAGACAGGAAAGACAATACCAGAAAAGGTGAAACAAATTCTACTGGAAGTGGAGTGAATCGGTTTGCTAACAACGTATTTTGAAAAGATTAAAGAAAAGATTACAGAAGTCCAACAAGCAGAAAGCGAACAGTTGCAGGCAGCAGCCCGTAAAGTGGCTGAATGTATTTTAAATGACGGGATTGTCCATTTATTTGGTTGTGGACATTCTCATATTTTAACGGAAGAAATGTTTTATCGTGCAGGGGGACTAGTTCCTGTCCACCCAATTTTTGTAGAACCATTAATGCTACATGAAGGAGCGGTTCGCTCCTCATCATATGAGCGGAAAAATGACTATGCGAAAGGGTTTATGGAAGAACAAGATATTCGTAAAGGTGATGTGATATTTGTCATATCGACATCAGGGCGCAATCCAGTGCCGGTAGATGTAGCGTTAATGGCAAAACAAAAAGGGGCATATGTCATAGGAATAACCTCGATTGAGTATTCGAAAAGTCAGCCATCACGCCATGTGAACGGTAAACATTTATCTGATGTAGTTGACCATGTCATTGATAACCATGCAGTAAAGGGAGATGCCCTACTAACCCATGAAAAAGTGGATGTACCTTTTGGACCAAGTTCAACTGTAGTCGGGGCCACGATTCTAAATGGCGTATTTGCTGAGGCGATTGCCAATATTGCAGACCAAGGTGAAACTCCTCCTGTCTTTTTAAGTGGAAATATTAATGGGTCTGATGATCACAATACGCGCCTGGTCGAAAAGTATAGAAAGAGAATACCATTACTTAAGTAAATGAATATAGGTACGCCACCAGGTGTGCCTATTTATTTTATTAACCTTACATATAAGACGGAGGAGTTATGATAATATAAACGTAATGTTAATGAATTGGAGTGAAAGCAATGAGAGAGGAAATCATCAAACGGTTTACTACATACGTAAAGGTTGATACTCAATCAAACGAAAAGAGTGATACATGTCCTTCAACAGAGAAACAGTGGACACTTATTCACATGTTAGCAGATGAATTAAAAGAGATCGGTATGGAAGATGTATCTGTTGATGAAAATGGGTACTTGTTTGCTACGCTACCAGCGAACACAAATAAAGACGTGGCGACGATTGGTTTTCTTGCCCATGTAGATACGGCGACTGATTTCACTGGAGCAAATGTTAATCCACAACTTGTTCACAATTATGATGGGAACGATATCGTTTTAAATGAACAGTTAGGTGTTACCCTTTCACCGAAGGAATTTCCTGAGTTAACAAGCTATAAAGGACATACTTTAGTTACGACGGATGGAACAACATTGTTAGGTGCTGATAATAAAGCTGGAATTGCTGAGATTATGACCGCTATGGACTATTTAATTCAGCATCCGGAAATAAAACATGGTAAGATTCGGATCGGTTTTACTCCTGATGAAGAAATTGGACGGGGACCACATAAATTTGATGTTGACCGTTTTAATGCCACATACGCATACACAGTAGATGGAGGCCCTTTAGGAGAGCTTCAGTATGAAAGCTTCAACGCTGCAGCTGCTAAGATTACGTTTAAAGGAAATAATGTTCACCCAGGAACTGCAAAAAATAAAATGGTCCATTCCAGTAAGATGGCGATCGATTTCCACAATCAATTACCGGCAAAAGAAGCACCAGAGTTGACCGAAGAATATGAAGGTTTTTATCATTTAATTTCTTTTCAAGGGACAGTAGAGGAAACAGAATTGTACTATATTATCCGCGACCACGATCGAAATAAGTTTAATGAAAAGAAATCTAAAATTGAAGAAATTGTAAAACAACTGAAAGAAAAATATGGAGACGAAACAGTCAGCTTGGAGATGAAGGATCAATATTACAACATGGGTGAAAAAATTGAGCCAGTTAAGGAGATTGTCGATATTGCATACGATGCTATGAAGGAAGTAGGGATTGAACCATTAGTGAAACCTATTCGAGGCGGAACAGATGGGTCACAACTCTCCTTTATGGGACTTCCAACACCGAACCTATTCACAGGAGGGGAAAACTTCCATGGGAAATATGAATATATTTCTGTTGACAACATGGAAAAAGCGGTAGAAACAATTGTAGCTATAGCAAGACTATTTGAAGAAAGAGCATAAACAGAGGCTTAGGTGTTATCGCCTAAGTCTTTTTCTTCGCCGTTAATTTTTGCTTGATTGCTTGAACATCGGTATCACTATACTTAGCCGTACCACTACCACCCGCTTCAACAAGCAATTGTTTTACTTCATTATAGCTTAACCCCGATTGTGCATTTAGTCGTTTTACTTCATCGATATCCGTACCGACATCTGTGCGATTTTCATTATTCATACACGTTTCCTCCTTTTATCCTTAACATGGGCAATTGCATTCAAAATATGCTCAATAAAAATAGAGCTTACCACTAAGCTCTATTTTCTGTTACATATTTGGGGTTTTGTTTGATGACAGAAGCTAGCATAATTCCACAGGCGAGTAAAAGGAAACTCGTAACATAAAAGACGGATGAAATACCGAAATAACCGGATAATAAACCGCCCAACGCAGGTCCAATAATATTACCAAGGAAGCGGAGGCTATTGTTATACCCTAATACTTCACCTTGGATACTAATTGGTGCAACCTGCCGGATGTATGCTGTTCGTACTGGGATAATTCCCCCGATTGTAACACCTAATAAAAATCGTAAAATAATGAGCTGCCATATGTTTGTCACAAAAGCACCAGGGAAATAAACAATAGCGGAGGAGATGAGAAGTAATACGAGAATTTTTTCATAACCGAATCGGTCAGCAATTCTCCCCCAACTTCTCGCCATAAGTAAGTTGCCTAGTCCGGTAACCGAGAAGGCAATTCCTGAAAATAAAGCCAGGTTAGCAGGACCGTGTATTTCACTTACATATAAGGCTAATATCGGTTGAATGCTAAAGTGTGCAATTTGAATGAAAATTGAGATAAACATGACAGCTAGCAACATCGGATGCCGTAAAATATGACTGACCACTTCTTTACTTGTATACCGCTTCTTTTTTTCTTTTCCAGCATCTAGTCGTGATTCCTTTATTCCGTAGAGAACGAGAAACGCAGCCAAAATTAATGTAATGGCTGTAAGTTGAAATGTCTTTGCAAAACCGATTGAATCGGCTAACACACCACCGAGTAAAGGTCCGAGTAATGCACCAGATACATTCCCTGTTTGTAGAGTCCCGAGAACTTTACCAGCTAGGTGCTTAGGTGTTTCCGTAGAGATGAGTGCTTGTCCGATGGAAATAAAACCAGTGAATATCCCCATCACAAAACGCAATAAAAAAAGTTGAAAAACCGACGTTACAAACCCCATTAAAAATACACAAATGGCAAGACCTGTACCAGATATAATTAAGATGTTCTTACGGCCATATTTATCTCCAAAACGTCCCCATATCGGAGAAAAGATAATGGCTGACACGAACGTTATACCAAATACCCAGCCTGACCAGTGCTTAACATATTGATCCGAAAAATCCCCAAATGTTTCAATATATAAAGATAAAAACGGTAATACCATCGTCATACTGCCAGCTATAAAGAAGTTGGCAATCCACATAATGATTAAATTACGCCTTGCTGCTTTCTCCTGATCTAAAATGCTCGTTCCCTTCTTTCTTTGAACTGTTCGCTTTTTTATTTCGTCTATCTAAATATTTATCTTACACGAAATGTGGAAAAAGAAAACGGTAAAAAGACATATTTTCTAAATTAATGGGAAACAAAATTGCATTCGTATATAGGAATAGTAGAATAGTAGACATAACATAGAAAACAAAGGGGATATGAAACAATGATAGATTTGCGTAGCGATACGGTTACAAAACCAACAGAAGAAATGAGAAGAGCAAGCTATCAAGCTGAAGTAGGAGATGATGTATACGGAGAGGATCCTACCGTACGGAAGCTAGAGGAAAAAGCCGCGGATATGTTAGGGAAAGAATCAGCGCTATTTGTAACGAGTGGGACACAAGGAAATTCCATTGCCATTTTATCCCACTGTCAACCGGGTAATGAAGTGTTATTAGAAGAAGAGTCACATATATTTTTATACGAAGGTGCATCTGCATCGGCGTTAGCTGGTGTACAGCCGCGAACGTTAAAAGGGATGAGAGGTGCAATGAGACCTGAGGAAGTGAATGCTGCGATACGTCCTGATGATATTCATTTTCCGGAAACGGATTTAATTTGTATTGAAAACACTCATAACAAAGCAGGTGGGGCGGTCGTTCCGCTTGAAAATATGGAACAAATCTATGGGATTGCAAAAGAAAAGGGCGTTTCAGTCCATTTAGACGGGGCGCGGTTATTCAATGCATCAGTTGCATCAGGCACACCATTACATGCTTTTGCCTCTAATACAGATACAGTACAAGTTTGTTTATCTAAAGGGTTAGGTGCACCTGTTGGTTCAATCCTTGCAGGTCCAAGATCATTTATCGACAAGGCAAGGAAGTGGAGAAAGAGACTTGGTGGTGGTCTGCGTCAGGCAGGAGTCATTGCTGCACCTGGTTTAGTAGCACTGGAACATATGGTAGATCGTCTCCAGGATGATCATGATCATGCGAAGTTATTAGCGGAAGGGTTAGGAAATATTTCACCCTTAACTGTCGAAAATGAGGTGGAAACGAATATCCTTTTAGTAAATGTTAGTGATACTTCATATAATGCGAATACGTTTTTAGAAGCTCTAAAAGAAAAAGGCGTTCTTGCCGTACCGTTCGGTCCAAACACAGTTCGATTTGTGACAAATTACGGCGTAACAAAACATGATATTCAACTCGTGTTAGATAAAGTAAAAAGCGTACTGTAAAGAGAATTTTGCTTAACGGAGGGATTGGGATGGGTTTAGAGCCGTTATTTTTACAACCTGTGTTTCAAGAGCGTATTTGGGGAGGTACAAAACTCCGGGACAAATTTGGGTACAACATTCCGTCAGAACGCACAGGAGAATGCTGGGCTATATCTGCACACCCAAATGGTGAGAGCAAAGTAATGAATGGGGAATTCAAAGGGAAAACATTAAGTGAACTATGGGAACATCAACGGGAGCTTTTTGGGAACCATTCCTCTGATGTGTTCCCTTTATTAACTAAGATGTTAGATGCTAGCCAGAATTTATCCGTACAGGTACACCCTGATGATCATTATGCGTATGAACATGAGAATGGGGAACTAGGGAAGACAGAGTGCTGGTATATTATCGACTGTAATGAAGGGGCTGAAATTATAATTGGCCATCATGCACAAAGTCGGGAACAATTTGAACAAATGATCAATGAAGGTCTGTGGAACAAGCTTTTACGTCGAATAAAAATAAAACCTGGTGATTTTTTCTATGTTCCAAGTGGAACTATACATGCCCTTTGTGAAGGCACACTAGTATTAGAAACTCAGCAAAGCTCTGATACAACGTATCGTGTATATGATTATGACCGTAAAGATTACTTAGGTCGTAAGCGTGAGCTACATATTGATAAAGCTATAGATGTTACATCTGTCCCTCACAAAGATAGTCCAAACTCAATTGAGAGGACAGAATTTCCAAACGGTACCCTGACAACGTTTGTGAAAAGCAACTATTTTTCGGTCCATAAATTAGAAGTAAACGGTGATATTGCATATGAACAGACAAAACCTTTCCTATTAGTCAGTGTTATTCGTGGGAAAGGGTGCATTCGAAAAGAAAAACGATATAACATCGTGAAGGGGGATCATTTCTTATTGCCGGAAGGATTCGGAAAGTTTCAAATTGAAGGTGAAGTGGAAATTATTATTTCTCACATATAAAAAACAGGCAGGTAATACCTGCCTGTTTTGCTCATTAGAATGAAATATTAAAGCTTTCTTTCGGCGCATTAATAATAAAGGATATCGTTTCATCCTCCAAATTAAACTGTTCGGCCCGTATATTGAAGTCACTTTTTAAGTTCATTTCTGTAATTGCTGCATAAATGAATTGTTCATTCGGGTTAACAACTATCCAATCCGGCATTGGGTAATTCTTTTTCACATAGTCCAACACGCGCTTGTTTGGTAATTGGAGTGCACCTAGTGCAATCGAATTAAGCTCGAGTACCAAATCACCGTTTTCTTGCACAATCGGTTCAAATGTTGCAGTTAAAGGTACTTTTTTTTCAAACGCAATAATTGTCCCCGTTAGTTTTACCTCGTCTTCGATTGAAACGCTGTAATAGATTCCTGTTTTGGCTGACAATTCACTTAAGTAAGAATTAATATAGTCATTTAAGTTATCTTTCGTAGAAGAGATCGTAAACTCGGCCCCAATCGGCTCGTTTTTACTTTGCTTCGGCAATGTTGTTGGACTGGCAGGATAAAAGATCAGTAAAAGAACCCCTAATAATATAACAATATTGAGAATCAAAAGTCCCCAAAAACTTGCCTTCCACTTATTTTGAATTTTAAACTTTAACTTTTGATACATCTGTCCCCTCAGTCCCTTGTTGTTTATAAATTTTCTATTATAGGTGTTATATATTGTATAACTCTTTTGGTAATTTCCCTATATCCATCGTGATTAGGGTGAAAGTGATCTTCGTAAAATAAGTCTTTTTCATGTTTTAAGAATATATCCTTAATTGGAATAAATGTTGTATGATTATACTCGGCTACAACCTCCATACCAATGTTATTCCAATCCTCTACAATTTGTGTTAGTTCTGGTATGTTCTCAAAATATTGAGCGAACGGATTATAAAGTCCAATTAAAAAGATGTGTGTATCTTCGTTCAAGTTTCTTACTTCAACAAATATTTGATGTAACCGTTCCCGGTAGTTGTCTTGCTCGGAAACAAATATATTGTAATTTAAATTTGTGAAATTTTCCTTTACGATCCTCATAATGTCGTTTGCACCAACCGTAATGAGAACTATATCTGCCTCTTCTATCGAAGAAACAATTTCCTCTTGCTCTAATCGTTTTAGTAATTGATC
This sequence comes from Salirhabdus salicampi, assembly GCF_024259515.1. Lineage (NCBI taxonomy): Bacteria > Bacillati > Bacillota > Bacilli > Caryophanales > Bacillaceae > Salirhabdus > Salirhabdus salicampi. The sequence goes on from NZ_JANBWE010000003.1 coordinate 210,108, forward strand.
CGTTCGGTTCCCACGCTTTCCATAGTTATAAATGGTTACCTCACCATTACGGTCATATGGTATAGCTTCTTCTAATAAGCCAACATACCCTCCGTTTTCAGTTTCATCTCCGACCCCTTGTGTTAAAGAATCTCCAATGGCCAGAATATTTACATCTCTAGGTATGAGAAGATCAATTGTAGATTGGACAAAACCTTCTATTGTTTCCCCGACTTTTTGCATAACATTTTCGCTCGTTTCTTCATCGGGCAAAGTCTCTTCAGTCTCAGTCTCCGAATCATCTGTTTCATTTTCAGTAACGGGTTGCTCAATAGTAAGTTGTTGCACAATTAAGATAACGCCAATAATTAGAAGAAAGATGATACTGCCTATTGTTCCTTTTTTCATAGAAATCACCTAAATTAAGAATATCATATTCCATTTATGTAAGTTAACGATAATGTCGGATTTATTTTTCCCTATCCTGCTGAAAAATTGTATACGTTACAATCCTTTAGCGAACATTATAAAATAAAGTATAATATACGATGCGTCAAAAATTCTGTCTTAAAATATTGCTCTTTTGCTATCTATTCAAAAGGCAAGTTCCATTTTTTCGTTGCGTAATTTAAATTGCATGATATAATATGCCATTGTGTAGCAGAAATTGTTTACTTACATATGAAAAGGAAGGTGTAGAGCATGTTAAACAAAATTTTCGGGAAGAAAAAAGAACAAAAAACAGAAGAAGATATTTTTTCACCAATAAATGGAACGCTACTACCTTTAGAGGAAGTGCCAGATCCAGTTTTTTCACAAAAGATGATGGGTGATGGATTTGCCATTGAACCTGAGGATGGACAAGTTGTAAGTCCGGTAGAGGGTAAAATCATTCAGCTATTTCCTACGAAACATGCTGTTGGCATTCAAACTGATTCTGGTTTAGAAGTATTAGTTCATATTGGACTTGAAACAGTTGGAATGAAAGGTGAAGGTTTTGAAGGCCATATTACAGAAGGAGACCGAGTGAAGGTTGGCGATCAACTTGTTACATTCGATATGGACCTTGTAAAAGAAAAGGCGAAAAGTACAATTACACCTGTTATCATTACAAATGAAGCAGCTGTTGAAAATATTGAACGAGTAAATAACGACGGAAAAGTTTCCCAAGAGACAAAAGTATTGCATGTTAAAGTGAAGCAACAGTAATAAGGAATATGAAGATAAACATATATAATATGTTTATCTTTTTTTTATTTTAAAAAAGTGAAATGAGGAGGAAGCAGGAACAGAAACGTCTCTTAAAGTGTCCGCAAGTGGTAATGTTATACTATTGTAAATCTTGTGCATATTTTATTTATTAAGTTGTATTTATAGGGAAATAGTTATAGAATATTGGAGATTATATGTTATTGTGGAATAATTTGTTAACTGGTTAGGGGGAGGGGCTTTGTGAAGTTTATACAATTTATTTTAAAGAGAAAGATTCTTGTTGGATTATTAGTATTTTTTGTTATTGGATTCGGTTTATTTGCTGTGAATCAACTGGACAAAAAATTACTACCAACGATAAAAATTGATGCTGCAGTTATCGAACTGTATGCTGGGGATTTAGATGCTACTGTAATTGAAGAACAAATTGTCGGGCCACTTGAACAAAGATTGTTGGCCATTGCTACCTTGGATAACATGTTATCCTTTACATATGAAGGTAATGCAACGATCCGAGTCTTTTTTGATGAAGGAACTGGGGATGAAGGCTATAGAGATGTTCAAGCTGCAATAAATGAAGTGGAAAATGAATTAATCGGGTTGCAAGATTATGAAACATTCCAACTGTCAACAGACCAGCCGTTTGAGCATTTTATGGAAATATCAAATGGTGATATGGATGTAATGTCACAGTTTGCTAAAGATGTTTTAAAACCTAGATTAGAATCGCTTTCTGAAGTCCGGGAAGTTTCATTATCAGGTTTAACACAATATGAAGTTACGATTGAACTTGATCAGAACAGAATATCCGAATACGGACTGGACCCTCAACAAATTATTGGAGCGATTCAAGAGACGAATCGGTTTCAGTCAATGGGGTCATTTAGTGAAGAAGAGCAAACGCCTACATTAAAGTGGGATACGACATTATCGGATAAGGAAGATGTTGAAAAGATTTCCATTCTTTCTAATGATGGTCCTGTACGTTTAGGTGAAATGGCTACAGTTACAATGAATCAATCAGATGTTGTCTCAAATGTGTGGAAAGAAGGTTCAACAGATTTTATATTTGTTCGAATAGGTCGTTCTACTGATGCAAATCAAATTGATATGGCCCTTGCAGTTCGAGAAGAAATCAAAGCTTTAGAAGATGAAGGGTTAGTGGATGAATTTGAGATAAATGAAATCGTTGCCCAAGCAGATTATGTTGATGATGCTATGAGTGGTGTTCAAAACAATGTATTAATCGGGGGAATTGTAGCTCTTTTTATATTATTAGCCTTTTTACGTAACATTCGAGCTACCGTTGTTATCGCTCTGGCTATTCCGTCATCAATATTACTAACATTTATAGCGATGTGGGTTTTTGACTTTAGTTTTAATTTATTGACCCTTATAGCATTAGGTTTAGGAATAGGGATGATTGTTGATTCTTCAATCGTTATTTTAGAATCCATTTACAAAAAGAAAGAAGAAGGTTTAAAGAACTTCGATGCAGTCGTAACAGGTACGAAAGAAGTTGCATCGGCTGTGATCGCCTCTATGTTGACGACCATCGTCGTGTTCTTACCAATTGGAATTATTGGTGGAGAAATAGGTGAATTCATTCTTGTTCTTTCAATGGTCGTGATTATTACACTAACAAGTTCAGTTATTATTGCCTTTACTTTAATTCCCGTACTATCGGATAAGTTTGTAAAGGTTAAAAGTAATTCGGAGAAAAATGGTGAAAGTAAACTTTTATCAAAGTATGGGGCGGTTATTACGTGGATTACAAGGAAAAAGCGGTGCCGTTTAGGAGTTATAGCATTGTTCGTCCTCATATTTATCGGTTCTATGGCTGTCGTTTCCAAAATACCGACGACGGTCATTCCTGACATGTATAACCGCTACAGTGAAGTACAATTATTACTCGAACCTGGAACAACGTTAGAAGAACGAACCGAAGTCATAAACGAGATTGATGCTCGTTTATCTAATATTACAGATGTCGAAACGAATTATGTAATGACATTTGAAAATACTTTGTTTGCGATCATTAATATGACAAGAGGGGAAAACATTACGAGGGAGCAAAGTGCTGTAAACGAGGAAATTTTAAGCTCTTTTCGGGAGATGACTGGCGTTTATCCTATAAAATCTGTATCAGGCAATCTCGATGCTGTGGGAGGTTCACCTGTTCAAATAGATGTTCAAGGGAAAGAGTTTGCTGAGATTGAACAAATTGCCGAAGAACTCCGAGCAGAATTAAGATCCATCGATGGTATAGTCGGTGTTACAAATGCACAACGACAATCCATAGCACAACACATTATTGTCGATGAGGATACAGTATTTGATGACGGTTTAACCCCGATACAAATAAAACAATATATGGAACAATTATCGATGGAAATGCCTATCGGTATGATTCAAGAAGAGGGGAATACGTATCCAATCATTGTATCTATGGGTGAACCTTTAACATCATATGATGCTTTATTGGAAACGGAAATTAATACACCACGGGGAACTAAAGTGCTTTCAGAATATGTCTCACTCGAGAATGTAGAAACACCGAATCAAGTGCTACGGAAAAAAGGCGAGCGATATATAATTGTTCAAGCAGATATTGAGGGGCGAGACCTAGGATCTATTAATCGTGATGTGCAAAATGTGATAAAAGATATGGATATTCCTATGGGTTATAGTGTATCTTTATCTGGCGATTTAGAGGAACAACAAAAAGCAATGACTGAAATGATGCTCGTATTGCTTGCTGCCCTTTTCCTTGTATATTTTGTTATGGCTGTACAATTTAACCATTTAGCTCATCCGCTGGTTGTAATGTCGGTTATCCCGGTAACAATGGCAGGAGTTATTATAGGACTTCTCGTTACTCAGAGAGAACTAAGCATATTTTCATCGATGGGTGTGATTATGTTAATCGGGATTATCTTAAACAATGCTATTCTTTTATTAGATCGGACAAAACAGTTAAGAAAAGCAGGATATGACATTGATCAGGCTTTAGTTACAGCAGGGAAAAATCGCTTACGCCCCATTTTTATGACGACGTTAACGACAGCAGGAGGTATGCTGCCTTTAGCTTTTGCAACAGGTTCTTCTGGTAATTTTCAGGCACCGATTGCTACTGTAATTATTTCCGGTCTGTTATTCGGAACGCTTATAACATTAATTTTAATTCCAGCAGTGTATATGACGTTTAATGATATCGGTAGAGGGTTACGAAAGATTGTAAAAAGAAAGAAAAAAGATACGTTGACGATGTAGGAGAAAACATATGTAGAGCCAATTATGAAAATAACAACTACGAAAAGTAGTAATATGGTGGCTTTTTTCACAAGTTTACTCCTCTCCACTTTTCCATATCGTTTATGTGAGTTTTGATGTCATGTAAGCCTTTATGGAAAGTTACCAAAAACGAACTGTAGACAATGGAACCTTTTCGCTGGAACAAAAGAATAGTATTGTGTATGTAAAAATGGATGCCCCGACTATGAAGGGTTTTTCTATACCGTTTTTGAATTTTCAAAGCAACGGTGAACAAAGACTAGTCCAAATCAAAATTCCGAAAGGTCAAGTTGATTTTGTCAAAGTAATTTCTAATATTGGTCAAATCCATATCGAGACAATCCATACTAAATCATTACACGCTGAAAGTGATATAGGTGAAATTTTAATTGATCAGTTCCGAGGTGAGAAAGCTGATATTAAAACAAACATAGGAAAAATTAACATTAACTCAGCAGTAGGTAAAATGAATGTAAGTACAGATAAAGGACAAATTTCGTTAACATTGGATGAGATGGTTGAAGATGTTTATCTTATGTCTAATATAGGTGAAATTAATGTGAATATATTACATGTACCCGATCATATCACGTTTGACCTTTCAACAAACTTAGGTGAAATTTCGGTTAATGGTTTCGATAACGTAGATGGCTCGTCACGCAAAATGGTTAAAGAGTTAAGTGAAGGTGGTCCTATATTATTTGGGAAAACAGAAATTGGAAAAATAAATATTCAACATGAATGAATTATATACATTCGTGCATGTTTAAGCTGAAATAATATTGTTGTTTCCGAACTAGGAAAATTTTTTTCTGTTTACGAATTTTGTTAGTATTTGTTCTCACAATAATGACCATATTAAGAATGATGATATTAATATATCATCGCTAGACATAAGTACCAGGAGGATCGAAATGACAACAGGTAAGGTAAAATGGTTTAACTCAGAAAAAGGTTATGGATTTATTGAGGTGGAAGGCGCTGATGATGTATTTGTACATTATTCAGCAATCGAAGGAGACGGCTTTAAAACATTAGAAGAAGGTCAAGAAGTATCTTTTGATATTGAAGATGGTCAAAGAGGACCTCAAGCTGCTAATGTAAGAAAATCGTAAGCCTGACAAAGGATCTAAAAAGATAATGCATTATCTTTTTAGGTCCTTTTCCTTTTAGTGCCCTATTCATAAGGGGGGGATAATCATTTTTGATTGCATTATCATTGGTGGTGGGATTGCTGGTTTGCAAGCGTCTATTCAGTTAGGGCGATACAACCATCACATTCTCGTTATTGATGCTGGTAAAGGGCGTTCTGCCCTCTGTAGAAGCTACCACAATATTTTAGGGTGGCCTGATGGGATAAGTGGAGAAAAGCTAAGAAAAATTGGCAGGGAACAAGCAAAACGAGTAGGCGTACAATTTCATGACGATCAAGTTGTACATGTACAACATATAGACGAGAAGTATTTTCAACTTGAAACAAAAAATGGATTCACATATAAAGGAAAACGACTACTCTTTGCAACTGGTCTTTTGGACAGGTTGCCGAACATACCGCATTTAGAAGCGTTTTTAGGTCTTTCCGTATATGTATGTCCTGATTGTGATGGCTACGAAGTGAACAATAAAAAGACGATTGTTATTGGGTCTGGGGATGTAGGGGCCAATATGGCTTTAACCCTAACTTATTGGACGAATGACCTTATGTATATTAATCATGAACAAACGAATATAAGCAACGAAAAGTATGATCAGTTAAAACGAAAAGGCATTCCCATTATAAATCAATCGATAATGGAAATCACAGGTGACGGTCCTTCATTTCAAGGTGTAATTTTGGCTGACGGTCAACCAATAGATGGGGAAAGAGGGTTTATTGCTATGGGAGGTAATCAAGTGAAATCCTCATTAGCCAAAAGCTTAGGGGTTCAACCATTAAAAAATGATCATATTGAAGTGAATCCCCGTACCCGTGAAACAAATGTGAAACATGTTTGGGCAGCGGGGGACGTTGTTGCCCATTCAGAACTCGTAACGCTAGCTATGGGGGAAGGGTCTCAAGCAGCAATATGGATTCATAAGAGCTTATTATAAAGAAAAGAAAGCTGTCCAATTGGACAGCTTATTTGTTTTCAATATCTGATGTATCGAATGTTTTTAGCGGTTTTTCAGCTGGTCCGTCAACAACATCCCCTTTATAGTTAAAACGTGATCCATGACAAGGGCAATCCCATGATCGTTCTGCATTATTCCATTCAACTTCACAGCCCATATGGGTACAAGTTGTGTCTACGACATGTAATTGGCCATTTTCATCTCGATAGGCACCTGATCGTTCACCATTCACTGTTAAAACGGTAGCCTCTCCATTTGGTAAATCTGAAGCATCAAACTTGTTAGGCGCTTGAACCTTGCCTTGAACGAGATGTGTTGCAACGTCTGTATTATATTTCGCAAATGACTTTACATCTGGATCAATATTGAATCTCCCTGGATCATACACTTCTCTAGCAGGGTTGTCTCGTTTCATAATGATATCCCGTAAAAGTAATGAACCTGCAATACTGTTGGACATCCCCCACTTTCGATACCCGGTAGCTACGAGAACGTAAGGGTCGTTAGAGGTGATATTTCCTATGTACGGAATTTTATCTAACGTCGTTAAATCTTGAGTGGACCAACGGTATTTAAACTCTTTAATTCCTAATACATCTTCCGCAAATTGTTGCAATGCTTCATAATGTTTCATTGTATTAATTCCGTGTCCAACCTTATGTCGGTCTCCTCCGACGAGGATAAGTTTTTCTCCGTTGTAAGTTGTATAACGTAAAGAGCGAGTTGGTGAATCATCATTAATATACATTCCGCCAGGATAAGGTGTATCTGTCGTAATACCAATAAGATAGGATCGCTCAGGCTTGAGTCTCGCATAATAATGTCCTTTCGAATCATAAAAAGGAAATCTGGAACAGGATAAGACGTACTTACAAGAAACTTTATGCCCCTTTAACGTGACGACTTTAGATACAGTACCTTCTTCCACATTCGTAGCGGTTGTTTTTTCGTAAAGCAGACCGCCGTTTTGTAAATAAGCTTGTAAAAGGGGTTGTAAAAATTTTAACGGGTGAAACTGGGCCTGGTCTTTCATTACTAAGGCGCCTTTTACATCAATATTAAACGGAATCTCATGAAGAAAATCCCGCTCTATACCTAATTTTTCATACGCTTTAAATTCTTTTTGAATATTGTTCAATGAATTTTCCGAAGTTGCATAAACAATAGCATCCTCTTCACTAAAATCACAGTCAATATTGTACTCTTGTATCGTATCCTTTACAAACCGGATTGCCTCCATATTCGATTCATAATATTGGCGTGTTTTTTCAATTCCGAAGTGTTGGATAAATTCATCATACACAACACCATGCTGAGCTGTTAGTTTTGCTGTAGTGTATCCCGTTGCCCCATCTAAAATACTCCCAGCTTCAATAATTGCTACTTTTAGCCCTTCTTTACTTAAGAGGTACCCTGTCGTTATACCTGTAATTCCCGCTCCTACAATAGCTACGTCTACTTCAATATCCTCTGATAACGAATTAAATTGTTGGAATTTAACCGAGTCTCGCCAATAAGATTTCGGCTGTTTCGGCATTTCGCTGCTACTTTTTTGTTGTTCATTCATTGTGTACCCTCCATTTATAATTTATCGATTATCATTTCCAAAAAGAGGGAAATACATTCACCTATTTGTATTGTATGTACAAAAAATACACTGTCATGGTAGATTTAAATCATTCCGCTTTGAACGTTCAATTGACGATATGTGTTTTCTTACAGAGAAAGAAAGATTTCATAAGTAGGGAGAGTGCAAATGACGTTTCTCGGATATTTACTGACGTTACTGGTAATAAACAAATTATTTTGTTTCAAAGTAATCGACGTCATAAAACCATAAAAAATAAAATGGCGTGTCAAATCTGTATCAGATTACACGCCATTTTAATGGTGGAACTTACATTGGTTTATTGATAGATCTTCTACCTTCCAGCTTTGTTAATAATTTAGTTCTAGATAATGTGTAAATCGTTAGTGCTGACCAAATAAACGTAAAGGATATCATATGGACAGTTGTAAATGGTTCTTTAAATAGTAAGACACCTAGTATGAGCATAATAGTTGGGGCGAAGTATTGTAAAAATCCAACCATAGATAAGGGAATTCGCTTTGCTCCACTCGCGAAAAGCAACAATGGAATTGCGGTAGCCATTCCTGTCCCAACTAACAATAAGGCAACAACCGGGTCGGTACTTAGTTGAAAGCCACCTGTGCCGTTAGAATGAACTGTGCTGAGGAAGAGTAAAGCAATTGGTGTAACGATTAATGTCTCAATTGTAAGCCCGAATACGGAATTAACAGAGACAAGTTTTTTAAGTAATCCATACAGTCCGAACGATATCGCTAAAAGCAGTGCAACCCAAGGAATGCTACCAAAGTGGATTGTCATATTTAATACGCCGATGGTAGCAAGGATAAATGCACCAATCTGCCATTTGTTAAGTTGTTCCTTTAAAACGAGAACGCCTAACAAAATACTTACAAGCGGATTAACATAATAGCCTAAGCTCGCCTCTACTACGTGGTTGTTGTTGACAGCCCAAATATATACCAGCCAGTTTATGCTAATAACGAGGGAAGCGGCCGTTATACCAAACAACTTGTTTCGGTCTTTTATAATACTAAGACATTCTAGCTTAAACACATTCCATTGCTTCGAAATGACAACGATTATCATCATAAATACGAATGCCCATACAATTCGGTGAGCTAATACTTCCAGTGCGCTTATATGTTCAACTAACTTCCAATATAATGGAAGAAACCCCCATAAAATATACGCTCCTGCAGCACATAAAATTCCAAGCTTATCCGTTCCTGTTCCCATGTCATAAACCTCACATTCCATTTCTTAAGTTGTTCCATTTATTATAAAGGAAAATGGAGGGGAAGAAGTATGAAAAAGATTGGAAACAGAAAAACCCCCGCAATGGCGGAGGTGCTTCCTACACTTTAGCTAACGCATTGGAAAGGTCGGCCCATATATCATCTTTGTTTTCTAAGCCGACAGAGAGGCGTAACAATTGGTCGGTGATCCCCATATCCAACCGTTCTTTTTCTGGCACTACAGCGTGTGTCATCGTAGCTGGGTGCTGAATTAGCGTTTCGGCATCACCCAAACTAACCGCAATACGAATTAACTGTAATTCATTTAATAACTGTTGAGCATCGTCCTTTGTTCCATAAACTTCAAATGAGATGAGACCTCCCCCTTGTGCCATTTGTTTGGTCATAATAAAGTCATCATGGTAATCGGAATGACCCGGGTAATACACTTTTTTGACTTTTGGATGTTCCTTTAACTTCTCCATAAGAAACTTAGCATTTGAACAATGGCGGTCCATTCGAACCGGTAATGTTTTTAAGCCTCTTAATAGCAACCAAGCATCAAACGGAGATATGATGCCGCCAATATCTTTTTGCGTCGTCATTGCAACTTTAGCAAGAAAATCTTTCTTGCCAACAACTAGTCCTGCAACTACATCACCGTGACCACAAATATATTTCGTAGCACTATGAATAACAATGTCACAGTCGAGTTGTAGTGGTTTTTGTAAGTATGGGGTAGCAAATGTATTATCAACAACGACTGGTATATTATGTTTTTTTCCAATTTGTGAGACAAGCTGTAAATCGACGAGTTTCATTGTAGGATTGATAGGGGATTCAATATAAATACATGATGTTTTTGGGGTAATGAGTGATTCAATTTCATCTGCTGAAGACATGGAGCTAAAGTCAGTTTGAATACGATACTTATCTTTCATCAAATCAAGTAATCCAAATGTACAGCCATAGATCCCCTTTGAACAAATGATGTGATCATCAGACTTCGTTAGAGCGATTAATATCGCGGAAATAGCAGCCATACCCGAACTAAACGCTAGTCCAGCCTCTCCCCCCTCTAAAGAGGCAATACGAGATTCAAGTGCAGAAACGGTAGGATTGCCAAGCCGAGAATAAATATACCCGCCTTCTTCCCCGGCAAAGCGCCTTTCACCTTGCTCGGCACTTTCAAAAGTGAATGTAGATGTCTGAAATAGTGGTGTCGATAAGCTGCCGAGGTAATCTTTTGAATTATAGCCACTATGGACAACTAATGTGTCAAAATGAAATTGGTAATTATCATCTTTCTTCATCGAACTCCTCCTTTTATCTCCCTCATCAATATCATATGTTAATTATCACAAATTTGTAAGCGCTTACTAAAAATGGTGAAGATTATTACATGATAAAAGTTAATAGATGTAGTATAAGTAGAATCCAATTGTCACTACGGCAACGTCGGCACATATGTGAAGGATCCATGAATTGAAGAAGTTTTTTGCCCGGGTGTTTAGCCAGTTAAAGAGTAAGCCCACAATAAACAGCCCAAACACGGCGATACACATAATCCAAACGTTAAACCAAGTAGCAAAGATAGCAATATGATAGAGAGAGAACAGAAGAGCAGAGTACACGTATGCTAGTAGTTTATGTTTCATTTGATAGATTCTTAGAAAGATAAAACCGCGAAAATAAAATTCTTCCAGGAATGAGTTTCCTAATGTAATGTATATACCAATAAAAATGAATTCCTTCGCGTTTATGCCTAGTCTATTTTCCAAATCATAAATAATCGATCTTTCATTAATAAAATCATTTAACAAGATGTACGTAATATAAATGATACCGATTGATAGAAGACCAAGGAAAAAACCAGATTTAAGTCGAACCCAGGTGAAGCTACGTAAGTTTAGGAACGTTCTAACCGGTTGTTTGATTACAAATCGGATATATAAAACGGGAATCATAAGAAATAAACCGATTTTACATAACGTTTTAAGTCCGTAAGGAAAATCGATTACTTGCTCAACGATAAATAAAGTTACGCAACTAACCATACTCATTATGATAATATGGGTAATTTGTTTCTTGTTCATTTAATCACCACTTAATAGATATGGATTCACCTGTAATATTACAGGTAATTCCATTATTGCGCAATCTGTCGATTATGATAGATGCGACTGTACTTTATCTCATCCATCGTTTTCATGCCTTGCAGTCTGAAAAGTGTCGTTTTACGACTACCATTTCAACCGACTAAAACAACTCGTTCCCCGTTTCTTAATTCAAGATGACTTGCTCAAATATGAATATGATGTCTCCGCCACATATTTTTATATCATGTTTCAACGTAATTAACATAATACGCCCTTGATATAAAAAAACCTGAGGTCTCAGTACCTCAGGTTGACATAGTTGGATAAGATTTTGTGCAGAATCAGTACTTACCACCGAAAAGGATAGAGTTAGAGAGGTTCATTAGGATTCATCATTAAATTGTTAAAAAGGGCATCTCTCTCCGTTAACAACAAAACGATAGAAAAATGCACGATTGCTAGAACATATTCATTATCAATGAAGTGATTTCCTAACTGCCCCATCTCTAACCAATCTCCTTCTTGTTTTCGTTATGAGTAACATACTTATAATGATTAATAGTGTAACGGCAACTATCGCTGTGACTACCTGCTAAAACCCCGTTTTCTTTTTTAATTGTTCCATATTCTTTGGTACTTTATTATTGACCACATTATCTACAATCTTATTTTCAAGTTGTTTTGATATTGGCTTATTAGCTAATCGTGATATTTCTCGAATTAACTTCCGAACTGTTCTCTCATCTTGTAAGTTAGCATTTTGAAAAGAATTAGCCACTTTTAAAATGTCCTTTTGTTTTACTCCTGTAGCTTTTTCAATGTTTTTCATGAAGTCCATACAAATGCTCCTCCTCTACCTCCTCGTTATGACCCCCTTACCAAAGTGTATTCAATGGTTGAAGAAAGCGATTAGACCAATGTATCAATATTTTGAGATATGAGAAAAACACATAACAGCTCTTATTAAGAAATCGACAAAATAACACACAAAAACTGTCTATTTAGAGTAAACAAATAAAACATCTTATGATAAAATACTATTACACAAAGTATTTATTGGTTTTATTTGTCCTTGTGAAAAGGACAATAGTTTTTTAAACGCTTACAGTGAAGGGGTGGATTAAGTTGGCAAGTAGTACGTTAACGAATTTCTTACGCAACCATTTAGAAGAATTGAAAAATGACGGTTTATACAATGAGATCGATACAGTAGAAGGTGCGAATGGACCAACAATCAAAATTAAAGGAAAAGAACTTATTAACCTATCATCTAATAACTATTTAGGTTTAGCGACAGATGATCGATTGAAAAAGGTTGCCATCAGTGCGGTTGAGACACATGGTGTAGGTGCGGGGGCTGTTCGTACCATTAACGGCACATTAGATTTGCATGTGAAATTAGAAGAAAGATTAGCATCGTTTAAAGGAACTGAAGCAGCGATTGCCTATCAATCAGGCTTTAATTGCAATATGGCTGCGATTTCAGCTGTGATGGATAAACATGATGCAATTTTATCCGATGAACTAAACCATGCCTCAATTATTGACGGTTGTCGATTATCGAAAGCGAAAATTATCCGCTTTCAACATTCTGATATGGAAGATTTAAGAGCAAAGGCGAAAGAGGCAGTCGAATCTGGCTTATATAACAAAGTTATGGTCATTACAGATGGTGTGTTTTCTATGGATGGTGACATTGCTAAATTACCAGAAATAGTTGAAATTGCGGAAGAATTTGACTTGATTACGTACGTTGATGATGCCCACGGTTCAGGTGTGTTAGGAAAAGGGGCAGGTACAGTAAAACATTTCGGGTTACAGGAAAAAGTAGACTTCCAAATTGGAACGCTATCTAAAGCAATAGGTGTTGTAGGTGGCTATGTTGCGGGCAAACGGGAGCTGATAGACTGGCTTAAAGTTAGGTCAAGACCGTTCCTATTCTCAACGTCCTTAACTCCAGCAGATGTAGCGGCGTGTACTAAAGCTATTGATCTTTTAACTGAAAGTACTGAGCTTCAAAACCGCTTATGGGAAAATGGAGACTACTTGAAGAATGGTTTAAAGAAGTTGGGCTTTGATATTGGTCATAGTGAGACACCAATTACACCGTGTATCATTGGAGAGGAAAAGGCTACCCAACAGTTTAGTCAAAGGCTTAATGAAGAAGGCGTATATGCAAAGTCCATTGTTTTCCCGACAGTCCCACGTGGCACTGGGCGCGTGAGAAATATGCCAACAGCGGCACACTCGAAAGAAATGTTAGATCGTGCATTAGCGATATATGAGAAAGTCGGAAAAGAGCTTGGTATTATTTCTTAACGTAAACAGGAGGGATTCAGATGAAACGAATATTAGTGACGGGAGCTCTTGGTCAAATTGGGTCTGAACTTACCTCGGAACTTAGATATAGGTATGGTAATGATTATGTTATTGCCACTGATATAAGAAACGATAGTGAAGGAACTGTAGGAGATGGACCATTCGAGGTTTTAGATGTTATGGACGGAGAGCGGATGTTTGAGATCGCAAAGCAATATGAAGTAGACACGATTATTCATTTAGCTGCACTTCTATCTGCAACTGCGGAAAACAAACCTCTGTTAGCATGGAACTTAAACATGGGTGGTTTAGTAAATGCGCTGGAAGTAGCGAGAGAATTAAATACACAATTTTTTACACCAAGCTCAATCGGTGCGTTTGGACCAACAACACCAAAGGATGAAACTCCTCAAGTGACAATTCAAAGACCAACTACGATGTATGGTGTGAATAAGGTAGCAGGTGAACTGTTATGTGACTACTATTATCAAAGATTTGGTGTTGATACGAGAGGCTTGCGCTTTCCTGGGTTAATCTCCTATGTAACACCACCTGGTGGCGGAACAACCGACTATGCGGTTGATATTTATTATAAAGCGTTGGCAAATCAATCATATCGTTGTTATTTACGAGAAGGAACGTATATGGACATGATGTATATGCCGGATGCTATTGAAGCAATTATTCAGCTCATGGAAGCTGATGGTGATAAACTTATTCATCGCAACGCATATAACGTAACGGCAATGAGTGTTGCTCCTGAACATTTTGCAAATGCCATAAGGGAACATATTCCTCAGTTTAACATGACCTATGATGTAGACCCTGTTCGCCAATCCATTGCCGATAGTTGGCCGAATGCGATTGATTCCTCTATTGCATGGGAAGAGTGGGGATTCCGCGCAAAGTATGACTTAAACTCGATGACGGGTGATATGTTTCAAAAGCTACGTGGAAAGTTAATACAAAAATAAACGTTTACCCCTTGCCCCTTCCTGAATATGGAGGGGGCATTTTTCTACATCAAAAGTCTGAAAAAATTTCATCCACATTTCGTACATTCTTTTCCTGTAAATTGCCGATGTGACAACATCCCTCGTTTCTTACACTGTATGTAATAAAACGAAGGGGGAAAGGCAATGAAAAAAGTGGTTATGATTACAGGTGCTTCTAAAGGTTTAGGGAGAGCTCTTGCCATAGCATTTGCACAAGCGGGATATAAACTAGCGATTTGTGCGCGAGGGAAAGAGACGTTAACAAAGGTGCAATCGGAAATTGAACAGTTAGGTGGAGAAGTCATAGCGGTTGCTGCAGATGTTTCAATTGAGGCAGATGTAGAACGGTTTGTTTCCATTACTGAATTAGAGTATGGTCAAATCGACGTTCTCATTAACAATGCTTCCATCTTTGGTCCAGGTCCAAGTTTGTTGTTGGACTATCCGGTTAACAAGTTTCAAAACGTGTTACATGTAAATATTATGAATCCATTTTTCGTAACGAGAAGGGTATTGCCAGGCATGTTAACGAAAGGTAGTGGATCAATTATTAATGTTACATCAGAAGCGGGGAAGACTGGATTTAGTGAATGGGGTGCTTACGGTGTGTCAAAATTTGGATTAGAAGGAATGACCGAGATATGGGCAGATGAATTAGAGGGAACAGGTGTTGTTATGAATATGGTAGACCCAGGTGAGATGGATACAGACATGCATAAAGTAGCAGTTCCGGACTGTGATTATGAATTGCAGCGGCCCGAGGATGTAATGGGGGTGTTTTTTTATTTAGCAGAAACGAAGGCCGATAACGGCAAACGGTTTGAAGCCGGAATCTATAATGAAAGCCGGAAAACAACATGAAGCTGATAAAGAATCAATTTCACATTCCGGAGTCACTCAATGCGGCGAAGCCACCCGAAATTCGGAATCATTCCAGAGCGGATGTTAGAATGATGGTTTTAGATTCCCTTACTGGAAAGACGGACCATAATCATTTCACCCAAATTGGACAATACCTTCAAAGCGGGGATTTACTCGTGTTTAACAATAGTCGAACCATTCCATCACATGTAAAAGGATATCAAGATGGAAACTTGGTCAGTATACGTCTTGCAAAAATGATTTCAAGTAATCGGTGGGAAGCACTTCTCATAAATGGGAAAAAGAAGATGGGGTCAGTCATTCGTTTCGAGGATCATGTGGAAGCTACCATTAATTCACTAATGAATGATGGAGAAAGGGTAGAGCTAGTCTTTTCGGAAAAGGGTATCCAACTATATGATTTTTTGTATCGGTACGGTATGCCAATTCGTTATGAATATATAAACACTCCTTGGCCATTACATGTATACCAAACGGTTTATGGCAGTGTACCCGGGTCTGTAGAAATGACGTCAGCTGGAAGGCCGTTTACATGGAGATTGATGAAGGAGCTGAAGGACAAAGGTGTTCATCAAGCATTTATACAACTTCATACAGGTTTAAGTTACTATGAAAATGATATTTGGCCTAATCCCGAAGATCAATATGAATTCTTTTCTGTATCAGATGAAACGGCAAAAACAATCAACGATACGAAGAACAAGGGTGGAAAAATTATTGCGGTAGGGACAACGGTAGTAAGAGCCCTTGAAAGTGCTGCCCTAGCAGGAAGTGTAGAGGCGAAGAATGGAGAAACGAATCTTTATATTACGGAGAATTATCCTTTGCAAGTTGTAGATGGATTAATAACTGGACTGCACGAGCCTGAGGCAAGCCACCTTCATATGTTACAAGCTTTTGTTGATAAACATCTTTTGTTAACAGCGTACGAAGAGGCTGTAAGGGAACAATATTTGTGGCATGAATTTGGAGATATGAATTTCATACTGCCATTAGGAGTAAAATAATGAAATTACACCATATAGGTGTTGAGGTGGAAGATATTGATAAATCCCGTCAATTTTACGAGCAGCAATTAGGTTATCAAGTACATGCAGAAATGATTATAGCTGAAGAAAAAATCTGCTTTTTGTATAAAGATCAACACTTTATTGAACTTGTGGAACCTTCAACAACAACAGATAAAGGAACGTTCCATATTGCGTATGAAGTAGATCATGTAGAACGAGTCGCAGACCAGCTTACCGAATTTGGAGCACGAATTATCGAGGGTCCCATTCATGCTCGTGATACGATAAAGCTTATGTTCATGTCCGGAATTAACGGAGAAGTAATTGAATTAATGGAAGTAAAGGAAAAATGTTAATGTTATGATATGAATCATATATGATGAAAGGATGGGATATTTATGAAATCGAAGCCTTGTTCAGAATCATTGTCCATCAAAATATCACACGTATTACCGTCAGATACGAATACCCATGGAACGTTATTTGGTGGAAAACTAATGGCTTATATGGATGATGTAGCTGCCATTTCTGCATTACGTCATGCGAGAAAGCCGGTTGTAACTGCTTCTACAGATTCTGTTGACTTCCTTTCACCAGTGAGAGAAGGGGACGCGATATGTTTAGAAGCGTTCGTCACCTATACGCACAAAACATCAATGGAAGTGTTTGTGAAAGCTATTACGGAAAATTTATTAACAGGGGACCGGGAGTTATGCGCAACAGCGTTTCTTACAATGGTAGCGATTGACGAAAATAATAAACCTACACCTGTCCCTGGTGTATACCCTGAGTCGGAGGAAGAAAAGTGGTTACATGAGGGGGCGGCAAAAAGAGCGGAATACCGTCGACTGCGTAGGAAGGATTCAAAAGAAGTAGCGGAGAAGTTTGGAACAAACTTGCCGTGGAATAGGAAAAAAATATAACGTAAAAAACCATTCCACTTGGACGGAATGGTTTTTTCATTAAGCAGTAACTGTTTTTCCTTCATTATGTAATTTAGGGTTTGGACCGAAACGGTTTTCATCTTCCTGGCTGTCTAAGCAAGTAAATATGAGGATCATAATAGCTCCTACAATAGGTACGAGCATAAGCAAATACCACCACCCGTTTTTGCCGATATCGTGTAATCGACGTACTGTTACCGCTAGTGCTGGTAATAATAACGCTAGTCCGTAAAACGTAGTTAACACACCTTCTAGGTTGATAACAAGTTCTAAGACACTTAGTAATACACCGAAAATCGCATTGTAAAGAACAAACATCCAGTATTCTTTACGACGTGCCCGACCGCTAAAAGTAGAGTAGTTTTTTAATACTTTTAGGAACCAATACATGATGACACCTCCTTTTAAATCATTACTATTAATATCGACATATTTCAGCATTGTTTGAAGAAACAGTTATGGAATGTACCTTTGGAACTATACAGGAAATGTGTATATTCGGTAATAATTCAAATAAATAAGAGTCGTTCGAAAACGACTCTTAACTTTATAACTTTTCCTCTAACTGTTTGCGTAGTTGGGCAAGTTCTTCCTCCATAGTGTTTAGCGACTGTTCCAAATTGGCAACATTTCCACCAACAGATTCAAGTTTATCTAAATCCCCTTGGATTCGAACATAATCATTTTTTAGCTGTGCTATTTGTTGCTCAAGTTCTTTTTTTGTCATGTTACCATCCTCCTAATTCGAGATATATGGGAAGTGAAAAAATTTCATAGATATTATGTAAAACCTAGAAACGCTCCGCCTATTCCGCCGAAGAGGCTACCTAAAATATTTAAAAAGAACCATCTTACAGCGATCCCAAATACTAATAGATTCACACTTACAATGATTAACAATGTATAAATTTGGTCTATTCCACCAACCTCTTTTTTGTTTTCGAAAAGAATAAGAGTTGGAATAACGAATAAAATGCCTAAAAGTCCGATAGCAGAGAATATACTAAGTAATGTGTGAATTTTAAGTGCTCCAAATAATAGCCCTAATACATATAAAGAAGCGAACGGTACTAAGTATGCACCGAATTTAGCAAACACGAGTTTAGCGCTGCTTTGATTCTTCGCTAAACGTAACCCGGCTATCGTAGTGCCATAGGATGCAGAAAAGATCACTAAAAAGCCGATTAACGGTAAGATAATTACACTTCCAATATTAATATAGTATAGTAAGCCAATTAATGAGATAAATAAGAAGATTGGCGTTAGGAGAGAAACAACCCCAACCGTTATTAACGAAGGGATGAAGTCATTCTCGGTAGCATTTTTTGCTTCACTCGGTTTTTTCCAGTGACGTAGTAAGAAGGAACCGAATTCTTTGAACTGTGAAGCTACTTGCTTAACTACCTCGTTCGTCTTTTGTGAGGAATTTTCAGAAACTGGTACAACATTAGCCTGAACAGTTGCTGCTTGCTCACTGTTTTGTGGTATTTCCTGAACAGGTGTTGTTGGAGTTTCATAATTTCCTAACGGTGTACCACAGTTGGAGCAAAACTTTTCACCAGAAGCTTCTTGACCACAATTAGGACAATTCATAATCAACACTTCCTTCCATTTATTTTGGTTCGTACAATGTAACTTGCTGACTTACAAAAATTATGTAACGTATCAACATACATATTTTGTTCTGTCACCCTTTTTCGACAGATAAGTCTATTATCCTTTATAACCCGAAAAAAAGAAATGTTCTTTCTACAAGAATTATGAGTGAATCCGGATTATGATTCCTTTATATAGGTATGGATTGAAAACGATTAAACGCAGTAATTTACAGACAAAATAATAACTGATATTATGGTAATGTTTACGTACGTTAAAGGACTGAAGGCAGAAAAGGGGTACAATATGAAGGAAACGTGGTATTTCTTGGATACGGAGTATAATTCACCTGAATTTAATATGGCTTTAGATGAAGCTCTTCTTCGGTGGCATAGTGAAGGTGACATTCCGCCCGTTCTAAGGTTTTATTGTTGGTCTCCTGCAGCCCTATCAGTTGGCTATTTTCAAAAGATTGATGGAAAAATCGATGTTAATGCTGTAAAGGAACATGGGTTTCAACTTGTTAGGCGCTTAACTGGTGGTCGTGCTGTTCTTCATGATGATGAGCTAACATATAGTGTCATCGTAAGTGAAAAACATGAAAAAATGCCGAATTCTGTCACTGAGGCATATCGTGTTATTTCGCAAGGAATACTAAGAGGGTTTCAAAACTTACATTTAGATGCTGAATTTTCGATTCCTGAAGGGAAATTAACTCAAACAGGTTCTGCTGTTTGCTTTGATCAGCCATCCTGGTATGAACTTGTAGTAGCAGGTCGAAAAGCAGCGGGAAGCGCACAAACAAGACAAAAAGGTGTTATTTTACAACATGGGTCGATTCCTCTGGAAGTTGACGAGGATAAGCTTTTTGATCTGTTTGTATACCCTAATGAACGTGTGAAAAGTAAAGCAAAGCAAGCTTTTGGGAATAAAGCAGTAGCGATTAATGATATTTCCCCGGTAAAACGAAATATGAACGATTTAAGGTTGGCTTTTAAGAGAGGGTTTGAAGAAGGTTTAAATATAAATTTCGTTCCATTTGAGTTATCTTCCGAACAGCTTAAGGAAGTACATAAGTTGATGGAAGAGAAGTACGGTAATGATGACTGGACATTTAAACGAAACACGAACTTAGGAGCGTGATACAATGAGTAAAAAGAAGGAAGAATATCTTAGAAAACCTGAATGGTTAAAGATTAAGTTAAATACGAATAAAAACTACACAGACTTGAAAAAAATGATGCGTGAAAAAAACTTACATACTGTCTGTGAAGAAGCAAGGTGTCCGAACATTCATGAGTGTTGGTCTGTAAGGAAAACCGCGACATTTATGATCTTAGGTAGAACGTGTACGAGAGCATGTCGCTTTTGTGCTGTACATACAGGTCTTCCAAATGAATTAGACTGGGAAGAACCGGAACGAGTAGCTGAATCAGTTGAAATTATGGATTTGCGTCACGTAGTCGTAACAGCAGTAGCAAGAGATGACTTGGAAGATGGTGGGGCTGCAGTTTTCGCTGAGACGATTAAGGCCATTCGTCGTAAAGTACCTGGTTGTACAGTGGAAGTATTACCTTCTGACATGAAAGGTGATTACGAAAGTTTACATATGCTAATGGATGCGAAGCCTGATATATTTAACCATAACGTTGAGACGGTTCGTCGCTTAACTCCAACAGTTCGTGCAAAAGCTACCTATGATCGTTCGTTACAACTTTTAAAACGTGTTAAAGAAATTGCACCTGACATCCCGACAAAATCAAGTATCATGGTAGGGTTAGGAGAAACAAAAGAAGAAATTATTGAAACAATGGATGATTTACTTGCCCATGATGTGGATATTATTACAATTGGGCAGTATCTTCAACCAACAAGAAAGCATCTAAAAGTAGAGAAATATTATACACCTGCTGAATTTAACCAATTAAGAAAAATTGCATTCCAAAAAGGTTTTAAGCATTGCCAAGCAGGACCATTAGTGCGCTCTTCTTATCACGCCGACGAACAGGTTAGTGAAGCTTCCAAGCAGCGAAGAGAGCAGTACGAAAAACATTATGCAAATGGAAAAAGTGTATAAGTTACAAAAGGCCCTTAGTGTAAAAGCTAAGGGTCTTTCTATGTCGAAACTTTTGGTACGGTAAAGCATGTACAGATTTGTATAAAATATGGTACAATTTTCTTATCTATTAACAGAATGTTTTGAATTTTTAATTTTCATACAAGCTTTCATGATATATGTCAAATGGGGAATCTCGAGTATCTTTGACCATTTGCCAGTATTTGGCGTAATAAATGTAAAAAAGCGATAATATACTAACATAAACATTCGACATATCATTTAATTGGAATTAATAGTACTAGAGGAAGTTTGAGACAATTACATTTATTCTTTATCATGAATAGGTGTGATAGAAATTCGAAATCCGTTACGTTGTTTTCGATTTCTCAGAGGAGGAAAAACTGGCTTGAGTAGGATAAAAGATTTATTTAAATCATTTGGAAGAACAATAAGTTTTTTCGACAAACTCCTTTTAAGAATAGAGGAATTCATTTTAAGTGCGTCAGTAATTATTATTTTCTTAATGGTTATTGGAAATGTGTTATCACGTGAATTGTTTGGCCCAAGTATTATTTTTGCTTATGAAGTAAATCGGTTTGCAGTTATTATTGCTACGTTTATGGGCATTAGTTATGCTGCAAGAAAAGGGCGACATATTAGCATGTCAGCATTCTACGATATGGCTCCATTTAAAGTTAGAAAAATGTTATCCATCATCATCCCCGCAGTAACAGCAATTATACTGTTAGGTCTCGCTTATTACTCTACATTGTATGTGCATTCAGTATATGAAACAGGGAAGGTAACTCCTTCGATGGAAGTACCTGCATACTTAATGTCTATCTTTATACCGATAGGTTTTTTATTAGGTGCAATTCAGTATATCCGTAACATGTGGATTAACATAGTTGTACGCGATAAGGTGTACTTAGGAGTTGATCAGTTGGATTACAATGATGAACCGAAGAAAAAAGTGGAAAATGAAACGTTTGTATAATTTATAAATCATAAATGGAAAGGAACTCATTATGGTAGCTACGTTATTAAGTATAATGGTAGTTTTACTACTATTAAATTTTCCGATGATGATTCCGCTTATGGCGGCACCTGTTATCGTCTTACTTCTTTTCTTTCCGGCAATAAGTCCAGATTTAGTTATACAACAACTAAAAACTGGGATTGAGCCAGAAGTGTTGTTAGCTGTACCACTATTTATATTTGCAGCTGATATTATGACAACAGGTAAAACGGCCAATAGATTGCTAGACTTTATTGGTGCATTCGTCGGACATATTCGAGGCGGTTATGCTGTAACGACAGCCGCAGCTTGTACGTTGTTCGGTGCTATCTCCGGTTCTACACAGGCAACTGTTGTAGCTATCGGTAAACCGATGCGTGAAAGGCTATTAAAAGTTGGTTATAAAGACCCAAGTGCGATTGCATTAATTATTAACTCAAGTGACGTGGCGCTTCTCGTACCACCAAGTATTGGAATGATTATTTATGCTTTAGTTGCACCTGGTACGTCAGTAGGTGAACTGTTCCTAGCTGGTATTATTCCGGGGGTACTCGTATTTTTATGTTTTGCCACTTATAGTTTCTTTTATGCAAAAATTAAAAACATCCCGCTTGCTGATCGAGCAAGTTGGAAAAACCGCTTGAAATTTACATGGAAAGCGTTATTACCTTTAGGTTTTCCAGTTATTATTGTCGGTGGTATATATACAGGTTACTTTACTCCAACTGAAGCTGCCGGTGTATCGGTGTTATATGCACTTATATTGGAAGTACTGATTTTCCGTTCCGTTCATATTAAGGAACTTCCGAAAATATCAATGTCAACTGGCTTAGTAACATCTGCTGTCTTTGTTTTAGTTGCAGGTGGTCAGTTATTTACTTGGGTAATTTCATTCGCACGAGTACCACAAATGTTAACGGAAAGTGTGTTAGGGACAGATCCAAGTGCTATATATGTATTAATTATCGTATCTCTATTCTTCTTTGTTGGTTGTATGTTTGTAGATCCAATTGTTGTTATCTTAATATTAACACCTATTTTTTATCCAGCAGCTATGGATGCAGGAATCGATCCAATTCATTTAGGTATTATTGTGACATTCCAAGCAGCATTAGGTTCTGCAACTCCACCATTTGGAGTAGATATCTTTACGGCGAGTGCAGTCTTTAACAAATCCTATTTAGATGTTATTAGAGGAACACCGCCATTTATTATTATGTTATTTGCAATATCAATACTATTAATTGCTTTTGAGGAAATTTCACTAGCGTACTTATATTTCGATGACATATACAATTACATCGTGAATTTCCTTAAAATATAAAAAATTTTTCTAGGGGGTATTTACTATTTTTAACAAGAAATCTTTTCTTGGACTAGTAATGATGTTAACACTAAGTTTAGTACTTGCAGCATGTGGAGGAAACGGTGATGAAACTTATGAATGGAAGTTCATCACAGAAGAAGTTGATGGTCAAGTACAATATGAATATGCGGAGGAATTCGCTAAGCGAATGAAGGATAAGTCTGACGGTCAAGTAAACATTGAAGTTTACGAATTCGGTGGATTAGGTTCTGAAGTGGACCAAGTAGACCAACTGCAAAAGGGAGTAGTACAACTAGCAATTATGTCACCAGGATTCACTGGAAACATGGTTAAAGAGGGGCAAATTTTCGCATTACACTTCTTATTCCCAGATAGCACGAAACAAACACAAGAAATTTTAAATACAAGTGAAGCGATTAACGTTGATTTACGTCAGAAATATGAAGAACATGATATTACGCCATTAGCATTCTGGACTGAAGGGTTCATGCAATGGACGAGTAATGAACCAATTAGTGAACCGTCTGATTTTGAAAATTTCCAAATGAGGGTTCAAGAATCTCCACTTATGTTTAAGTCATATGAAGCATATGGTGCAGATCCACAGGCGATGAGTTGGGGCGAACTTTATACAGCTCTAGAGCGTGAAACAGTAGAAGGTCAAGAAAACCCAATCTTCTTCATCTATGATGCGTCTTTCCATGAAGTTCAAGATTATATGACGTTATCTAAACATAATAACTACGTTGCAATGACAACGGTGAATAGTGAATGGTATAACGGTTTACCAGACGACATTAAAGAAATGGTTGATGAAACAGTTGAAGAAATGAGAGACTGGATTTATGATGAACAAGAAAGACAAAACGCTGAATTCCTTGAACAGATGAAAAATGATACGGATAACCCAACCGAGATTGTAGAACTAACTGAGGAGCAGCGTGAAGCATTTAGAGAATTAGCACTTCCAGTACGTGATTTCTATAAAGAGGAAGTTTCTACTGTAGACGGTGCTATTCTTGAAAAACTTCAAGAAGAAATTAAAGCTGTCACAGGCGAATAATAATACCTTAAGACACCAATCCTTTGTGATTGGTGTCTTTTTCTTATATTTGAACATAAACAAATTGTAGTAATAATATATATACGTTATGTAGTGAATATGTAATTGACAAAGTAATGTGTTCTGTATAATATAAAATTACAATCATATATTACCTTTTCAAATGCGAAAAGGGGAGTAGCCTAACAATAAAGTCGTCATGACGAGTGTAAACTCCGGCTTTATTGGCAACAAAAAACATGTTGTAGCGAGACCTTTACGTGGGATACTAACGTAAAGGTCTTTTTTGTGGACCTTTACCAATGGCGGTAAAGGTTTTTTTAATTTTTTGTATATCTGCAACGTGTTAATGAATACTTAGGAATGATGAAAAAGGAGCGGGTTATATGGATGTAAGTCTATTAATGGAATATGGCTGGGTACTTTTAGTCCTTATTGCACTTGAAGGGATATTAGCAGCAGATAATGCCTTAGCTTTAGCTATCATGGTAAAGCATTTACCGGAAGAGGAGCGGAAAAAAGCACTTTTCTATGGACTTTTAGGTGCATTTATACTCCGTATCGGGTCATTATTCATAATATCCTTCCTCGTCAATGTATGGCAAGTTCAGGCGCTAGGTGCCGCTTACTTATTGTTTATTTCCTTGAATTATCTGTTTAGGAAATTTGTATTACATCGGGCCGAACATGGGAAGGACGTTGAGGTGAAAGAAGGAGCAGGGTTTTGGATGACGGTGTTAAAAGTTGAGTTGGCAGATGTTGCTTTTGCTGTCGATTCCATTTTAGCAGCCGTTGCACTAGCCGTATCCTTGCCTGAAACCGACTTACCGAGAGTCGGAGGGATGGATGGAGGACAATTTCTAGTCGTGTTAGCCGGTGGGTTGATCGGTGTCATTATAATGCGATTTGCAGCATCTTTCTTTGTAAACTTATTAAAGAAGAAGCCAGCGTTAGAAACCGCTGCCTTTCTTGTCGTCGGATGGGTTGGGGTTAAACTCATTGTGATTACGCTAGCGCACCCATCATTACACATTATCTCTGAGCACTTTCCTGAATCGAAAGGATGGAAAATTACATTTTACTTAGTATTAGTGGCTATCCTCGTTGCTGGTTGGTTTATGCCAAGTAAAGAGCAAAAAGAGGAAACGGCAGAATAAAATGGGCACCGGATATCATCCGGTGCTTTTTATATGGGCATTCACCTAAATGGATCTTTTGCATATAGTGAGGTGTAGAAAATCTTTTAGGGTAAAGAGGTGTCCGAATGGCTGGAAAAACTTTAAATTATTATGCTGGAGGTAACACAGCAAATGGATTTGTTGACTTATTTCAATCTAATTTAGAGGGACTTACTCGAATTTTTATATTAAAAGGTGGACCTGGAACAGGAAAATCAACTTTAATGAAAAAGATTGGTGAAAAGTGGAATGATCGATATGATGTAGAATATATCCACTGTTCAGCCGACTGGGGATCAATTGATGGTGTCATTTTCCGTGAGTTAGGTGTTGCGGTTGTAGATGGTACCGCTCCTCACGTATTAGAGCCTAAATATCCAGGGGTTATTGAAGAATATGTGAACTTAGGTGAGGCATGGGATTCTAAAGTGTTGCAGGAGCATAAAGACGAAGTGTTCCAACTGAATGAAGAGATTAAAACATGTTATGATAAGGCATATGGACTGTTTCATGATGCGTTACACATTCATGATGATTGGGAAAAGTTTTATATCGACCATTTGGATCGATCTAAGGCTAATGAACTAACCAACCAGCTTATTCAAGACTTTTTTCAAACGTACCAATTAAATAAAACCGGGAAGGTTGTTCATCGTTTTCTCGGAGCTGCAACACCTGAAGGACCAATTGATTTTATCCAGAACTTAACTGAAGGGTTAACGTATCGTTATTTTATTAAGGGGCGCCCTGGTTCAGGAAAATCGACAATGTTAAAAAAGATTGTCGCGGCAGGAGAAGAGCGAGGCTTTGATGTTGAAGTATATCATTGTGGCTTTGATGCCAATAGCTTAGATATGGTGATTATACGTGAACTAAATATTTCCATTTTTGATAGCACGAGTCCACATGAGCATTTCCCGTCACGAAAAGGTGATGAAATTATTGACATGTACGAAGAGGTTATTGAGGATGGAACTGATGAGAGATATGCAAATGAACTTGAAGAGGTCTCAACCAAGTATAAAAGTGTTATGGAACATGCAACAAAACATTTAAAAGATAGTTTAGTGCTAAGAAAGCAATTAGAATCCATCTATATAAGAGCAATGGATTTTTCCATCGTAGAACAAAAGCAAGCCGAGATTGAAAAGGAAATTGAAAGTATAGCAAAGAAATAAAGTGAATAACTTGGAGGGGCATGATGAAAGGGAAACATGAGCTTCGCGACGAAAAATGGACCGTATTAGAAGAGAAAAAGTTAGGGAGGTTTCCATTCCCAATTCGAGGAAGAATACCGAACTTTAAAGGTGCGGAAGCTGCTGCCAAATATGTTATCGGCCTAATGCCGTTTAAACAGGCGCAAGTGATCAAAATTAATCCAGATGCCCCTCAACTCCCATTGCGGGAGCAAGTATTAAAGCAAGGAAAAACGCTACTTATTCCAACCCCTCGGTTAAAGGCTGGCTTTATTAAAATTGAACCTCATAATGTACCGGATGGAGAAGAAAGAAGAGCAGCAAGCCTATCCCACATGAAATCCTATGGTAGCGAAATTCCTCTAACTGACATACCGATGATTGATTTGTTTGTGGTAGGTTCAGTAGCTGTCCAAACGGATGGCCGCAGAATTGGAAAAGGAGAAGGATATGCTGACCGGGAATACGCTATTTTACGGGAGTTAGGTAATCCGGAGATTCCAGTCATTACAACTGTACATAGTGTACAAATAACGGACGAGCACTTTCTGTTTGAACCTTATGATTTAATTGTAGACTATATCGTCACAGAAGCAGGTGTGCAGCATATTAAGAAGCAATATCCGAAACCGTCTGGTATTAACTGGGACATAGTGACGAAGGAAGAAATGGACGATATGCCAGTACTTCGGGAGTTATGGGAGTTAAAAAAGGAACAATAGGAGGTTATAATGGCTGAACATATATTTCACTTAAAGGCCGACTGGCCGGGAGGACGAAATTCCGTTGGAAAGATTGAATCAGGGAATTTAAAAACGGATATTTCCATCCCGCCAGAGATGGATGGTCCAGGAATTGGGACGAATCCTGATGAGATGTTACTTGGTGCCGCAGCAACTTGCTACATTATTACACTAGGTGCCATGATAGAGAGGTCGAACCTTCCGTTGCAGGCAATGAGCTTACAGTCAGAAGGAATCGTTGATGTAACAAATGGGGTATTCACATATAAGAAAATTATTCATAAGCCATATGTTTTATTAAACGAAAACGCTTCGAACCAGCAGTTATCATTATTACAACGACTAGTTGTAAAGGCGGATAAAACTTGCATGATCTCAAAAGCGGTTAAAGGAAATGTGGAAATGGAACTCATCCCAACTGTTCAAATTAAGGATAAAAGCCACATTAAAGAATAACGGGTTGATTTATCGCAAAGCTTTATTTAATATGAAAAGCGCCGCATTTTGCTGCGCTTTTTGTTTGAGAAAAAAGAACCGAGTTTGCCCATGCTGATATAACCTTCAAACTTTCTTCAACTAAAGCATCATAAGTGAACACTCTTGTTTCAATAATGTTCTCTTTAGTTGATGACTTAAAGTTTAAATCTTAACCTATTTAAATCCACTGTCTTCTTCATAAATTCTTATTAATGTTACTTATACTCTTTGCCCTACTTTATATCCGTTAGCTGAAGAGGCTTTATTTAGTTCCATCAACAACATGGTCTGCTCTTTCATCCTCTTTTAGATATTGACTGAACGATTTTTAATAAACCAAATACCTTTTTTGTATACATAAGAATGGAAATATTCCTTTCAATCGATAAGCTAAAGCATAGTAAACAAATAGGAATAATATTATAAAAAAGTGGTGCATTTGGTAAGAGCTTGAATATGATGTTGTTACAAAGGATAAAGCATACAAGCATTAGGCTCTTATCATACAAAAAAGGGAGGAGAAACAGTTATGTCAATTCTCGTTATTATTAATTTAGCGTTAATGGTTGGTATGATTGCCATATTAATTTACATGCATAAAAAGCATGTATCATTTAGTAAAAGAGTTTTTACAGGGCTAGGACTTGGTGTCTTGTTAGGAACGTATTTGCAATTTGCATATGGATCTGGTTCTCAGGTTGTGGCCGATACGGCAGAGTGGTATAACTTAGTCGGTCGTGGTTATATCCGTCTACTCATGATGATTGTTATTCCACTGATTATGGTTTCTATTATCCAAGCCATTACCAATTTACAAAAATCATCAGAACTGGGA
The DNA here is from genome assembly GCF_024259515.1 of Salirhabdus salicampi. Taxonomy (NCBI): domain Bacteria; kingdom Bacillati; phylum Bacillota; class Bacilli; order Caryophanales; family Bacillaceae; genus Salirhabdus; species Salirhabdus salicampi. The sequence continues at coordinate 239,272 of NZ_JANBWE010000003.1, forward strand.
AAGATGTCTCTATGGATAATTGGAATTTTAGTGGGAACTTCTATGATTGCAGCAGTAATAGGGGTTGGCAGCTCAATAGCATTTGATTTAAATGCAAACGATATTGAAGCAACCCAAGCGGAACAAGACCGTGGCGCTTATTTGGAGGAGCGTCTAGGAGACGTAGAAGGGTTATCGACTCCTGCTAAAATATTGCAGTTTATTCCGACAAACCCCTTTTTAGATATGACCGGTGATCGTTCTACATCGACGATTGCGGTTGTAATTTTCTCCGCCTTTATAGGTGTTGCTTTATTAGGATTGCGGCGAAGAATGCCTGAGCAAGCCGAAATGTTTACGAAGATGGTAAACGCTGTCCATGCTGTTGTCATGCGTATCGTTACACTCGTATTACGATTAACTCCTTTTGGAATTTTAGGATTGATGGCCAATACGGTTGCTAAAACAGATATAGCAGGTATCATAGCACTATCAAAGTTCGTTGTAGCTTCTTATGTAGCATTGTTCGTAATGTTCCTCATTCACTTATTGCTCATTAGTTTCACAGGGTTAAACCCTTTCACGTACGTGAAAAAAGTGTTGCCCGTTCTAGGATTTGCTTTCACGTCAAGGTCTAGTGCAGGAACAATTCCATTAAACGTGCAAGCACAAAAAAATAATTTAGGAGTAAATGAAGGTATTGCGAACATGTCTGCTTCCTTCGGTGCTACAATCGGGCAAAACGGTTGTGCAGGTATTTATCCAGCAATGCTTGCTGTAATGATCGCACCAACTGTAGGAATTAACCCATTAGATCCAGGGTTCATTGTTTCCTTAGTGTTAATTGTGGCAATAAGCTCGTTTGGGGTAGCTGGCGTTGGTGGAGGTGCAACATTTGCTGCGTTAATTGTCTTGTCAGCAATGAACCTACCTGTCTATTTAGCTGGTTTACTCATAACGATAGAGCCACTCATCGACATGGGACGTACAGCATTAAATGTAAATGGTGCGATGACATCTGGTACGATTACATCAAGAGTTTTAGGGAATTTAGACACGAAACGTTATAACGATAAAGAAGCAATTGAACAAGATGTCTCTGCATCTATGACGTAAATCATAACGGAAAACTGGCTATCATAATGATAGCCGGTTTTTTCGTTCTTTGATGAAAATGGTTGGGATTATAAGGATACTATGGAATAATAGAACTAGTTATAAGGAGGAGGTAAATTATGGTGAGTCCATCACAAGAACAATTAAAAAAATATGCCAGTCTCGCAATCCGTATTGGAGTTAATATACAAAAGGGACAACCTTTATTGATTAATGCTCCAATTGAAGGAGCAGAATTTGTACATTATGTAGTAGAAGAGGCTTATAACGCTGGAGCGGAAAATGTCCAAGTAGAGTGGAATGACGAAGTACTTACGAGAATGAAATTCATGAAGGAACCTTTACATGTCCTTGAATCATTTCCGGAGTGGAAAGTACAGAGATTAACAGAACACGTAAACAAGGGTGGGGCAGTGATAACTATTTATAGTCCAAACCCTGAATTATTACAAGGTGTTGATCCGGCTAAATTTTCTGCTGCAAATAAAGCTTCTGGAGAAGCACTGAAAGATTACCGTAACGCAATGATGACTGATACGGTTCAATGGTCCATCATTGGCATTCCAACAACAAACTGGGCGAAGAAAGTGTATCCAAATGTAGATGTAGAAGAAGCGAAGCAACAAATGTGGGAGCAGATTTTTCATATTACGAGGGTAGATCAAGAAGATCCTATTCAAGCTTGGTTGCAACATAATGATACATTACGTCAAGCTAGAGAATACTTAAATGAAAAACAATATGCTAAATTAATTTATAAAGCACCTGGAACAGATTTAACGGTTGAATTACCCGAGAATCACCGTTGGGCAGGTGGATCGACCGTAGCAAAAAATGGTGCAACCTTTAACCCGAATTTACCGACAGAAGAAGTATTTACAATGCCACATAAAGACGGAGTAAACGGGACGGTTAAAAGTACGAAACCTTTGAATTTTAACGGAAATCTTATCGATAACTTTACATTGACGTTTAAAGATGGAAAGGTTGTCGACTTTGAGGCAGAAACTGGTTATGAAACTTTAAAGTACTTATTAGAAGCGGATGAAAGCTCTAATCAGTTAGGAGAACTGGCGCTAGTACCTCATTCATCACCAATTTCGCAGTCAAATCTCATCTTTTACAATACGTTGTATGATGAAAATGCATCTTCTCACTTAGCGTTAGGAGCTGCATATCCCATTAATATGAAGGATGGTTCGTCATTAACGGAGGATGAATTAAAAGAACGAGGGGCAAATGTTAGTATTACCCACGAAGATTTTATGATTGGTTCTGCGGAACTCGATATTGATGCTGTAACAAAAGAAGGCAATATCGAACCGATTTTCCGAAACGGAAATTGGGCTTTGGACTTCAGTTCAGTTGAGTAGGGGCTTGATATTCAAGCTCCTTTTTTTTTGATAAAAAGCACATGGACTTCAATGAAGCCCATGTGCTTGATTAAATCGAAAAAATGAATGGTGCTACGAAAAATAAGACAGCGGCAACTCCTGCAGCGAGTAATGCAGGCTTCAATTTAAACTTTGAGTATTGGATAGGGTTTAAATCCAATATTCCTGCAGTCGTATTCGTATCATCACTTAATGGTGAAGCGAAGGCTCCAAACGTACCACTAGCAAAAACGGCACCGATAACAAATGCTAAATCCATTCCTGACACTTGAGCGAGAGATACGCCAACAGGCATTAAGATTCCCCATGTTCCCCACGAAGATCCGATAAAGTATGATAAACCACAACCGACAATGAATAGCAATGAAGCTACAAAGGACGGAGGTATCCAGGCTAGTCCAGAAGATATGACTTCCGCAAATTGTAATGCTTCGGAACCAACACTTAAAGCCCATACGAGTGTGAGAAGGACGATAACTTCCATCATTTCGTTACCACCCTCTACAAAGGCTTTTAGCATAACACCTAATTTTAAGTGTTTTAACATAAATAACATTAAACCGATAGCGGTTATTAATAAGCCAAGTACCATAGCATCAAGTACGTTTGCTTCCAAGAATACTTCTAATCCCGAAGTACCGCTTCCAAGACCTAGTACATACATAAAGAAGAACGTAAAGAAAATGATGCTAAATAGCGGAACGATTAAGTATATCGGTCTCTCAGGTAAATCCTTTCCCACTGCTGGATGACAGTCTACCCAATCATCTTCTGAGCTATTATCATCTTCCTCACCAACATTTGGAAGCTTTTTCGCTCGATGAAAAAGACCGAGATAAATACCGATTGCAACCATTGAAAAAGCAAAGAAGTTATACGGTATACTTTGTAAAAATAACCGGTACGCATCTCCAGATACACCGGCTTGGTGTATGGACAGTTCAATGACTGAGGTCATATATCCGACAAATGCAGTTGCAACAGGAATAAGTACAATTAACGGTGAGGCAGTTGTTTCAATTAGAAATCCTAATTCTTGTTTACTCATGTTAACTTTTTTACGCATTGCTCTCATAACAGGAGCAATCGTAACAATCCGAAAGCTGGGTGCACTGAATGTCCCTAAGGCGGATAGCCATGTTAATGCGAAGGCACTCTTTTTACTTGTCACTCTTGTCGAGGCCGTCTTAACAAACCCTTTTATGCCACCGGAAATTTTCATTAAAGTAACTAAAGCGGAAAACATATAAAGAAAGATAATAATTTTTAAGTTATTTGGATCAGATAAACTTTCGACAACAAAACGTAATGTAGCCGTTAATCCATCTAACCAATGTAGTTCAGCCAAATAACCGGCTGACAATACACCTAAGAATAAGCTTGGAATTACTTGTTTCGAAAAAATAGCCATTATAATAACGACGATAAATGGTACTAATGCCAGCCATTCCATATGCGCATTACCCTTTCTTTTCGTTCTGTTGTTATGTTGTGAAAAATAGGGTGAACTATGCAAAAAGAAAAAACACCTTGTCATTATGACAAGGCGCCCCTCTTAAAGATATCTCTTATATCGTTTCCCTCAGTGTCTGTTTTCGTTGAAGTTCTTTTGACAGTTGTTCATGAAGCCATGAAATAAATTCTTCTTCCTGTCCATCTAGCTTCCGGTTCAATTTCTGTTCGAACTCTTTCACAAGCGTTTCGAAGCTAAATAAGGTACTCATAATCTTCCCCCTTACAAAACATCCCAACTATTATTATACATCCTTTTCGCAATTTTGTAATAATTTTTACAAAAATTGTACGATTAAGAAAAATGTTGTAATGCAATTAGAGATTAACGAAGGAAGTGAAGATTTATTTCTTTATGTAATACTTGTTACAATATAAGTGGAGGGATTAGATGAAAGAAGAGTTACATAATATTTTGCAACAACACATTTCTCCCCATAGCCGTATTCAAAAAGTATCCGGTGGAATGATTAATGATGCATATTACGTTGAAACTGATGAACAACCTTTTTTCGTTAAAACAAACAGTAATGTTCCACACTCTTTTTTTCGCCAAGAAGCGGAGGGTTTAGCCTTAATTAGGAATACAAACGCAATAAACGTTCCTAACGTTTATTTTTATAACGAGCCAAAAGATGATGAACATGGTGTTCTTATATTGGAATGGGTTGAAGGAGATAAGAAGAAACATACCGAATCGACGTTGGGGAGACAGCTTGCAAACATGCACAAACAACATCAAAAAAAGCATGGGTTTTATGAAGATACGTTTATAGGTAACTTAACACAACCGAATGAACTATACGATAATTGGATCGAGTATTATCGCAACCATAGAATCATTCCACAAATGGAACTAGCAGAACAACTGAATCGAATGCCATTAAATAGAAGGGACAAACTAAATAAGTTGCTCGATCAACTTGAACGTTACATTCCATCCCAAACGGCACCTTCTTTATTACACGGTGACCTTTGGGGTGGGAATTGGATTGTAGGACGAAATGGTGAACCTTATCTTATTGATCCATCAGTCGTTTATGGTGATCGATTATTTGAATTAGCTTTCACTGAATTGTTTGGTGGATATTCCGGTGAATTTTATGAAGCCTATCATGAAGCCTACCCAATACCTAATTATTACGACGATATAAAACCTATTTACCAATTGTTTTATTTACTCGTTCACTTAAATATATTTGGGAAAACGTATGGTCATGGCATCGATCGAATATTAAAAAAGTATGTATGACAAAGGAAGAGGCAGGGTCATTGTGTGATGACACCTGCTTTTACTAGTTCTCTTACTTTTGGATTTAAAGTTTTCATCATCCATTGTTCATAAATATGTTTCTGCTCTTCTTTTGTAAGGTAGTACTTTTCGCTGGCTATTATTCGTGCTTTTTGCGTAGCTTCATAAAGGCTAATAGCAGCAGCAACGGAAATGTTTAAGCTTTGCATAAATCCGTTCATTGGGACGATAAATTGTTCATCAGCATACTGTAATGCTTCCTCGGAAACCCCTTCATGTTCATTTCCAAATAGTAAAACGGTAGGTTTATGAAAAGAGAGATTTTCTAAAGGTACAGATGTATTGCTTAAATGACTTGCAGCAATATGGTAACCGTTTGCTTTTAGCTGACCAATGGCATCCCTGATAGAAGGGTGTTTCATTACATTAATCCACTCCTCTGCTTGTTTAGAAATGGATTTAGCTGGAAGAAATGGTGCCTTTCCAGTTACGACGTGTACATCTTGAACACCAAATGATTCTGCACTTCTTAATAATGCTGCTTGATTATGTCCATCATCTACGGCCTCAGTTAAAAGGGTTATATAACGTGTTCTCTCTTGTAAAATATCATACATTTTCCGTAGCCGTTTCGGGAGAATCATATTCCATATATGTTTGTTTTCATCCGTCAACAATTGATCTTCAAATAAAGGATGTAATAGATTCGTTACGATAGTAATCCCCTCCACATCATATATCTCTTTTATCTATTATTCATATAGAAAAAAGTTTGTCCAATGGAACGGAATGAGCGGTTGGAGATTTATATTGTATCATCGTTTCATGGTATACTGGGTACGGATTAATGATGAAAGGAGAAGTAGAGGTGCCTATTCCTGAACAGAAAGTGTTAGAAAAGATTAGTAACGAAGTAAACAAGGCTATGTTGGATAAGGAAAACCCGGCTAAATTAAAACAACACATTCAAACGATTCGGTTATTAACCGATTTGTTTTTAGATGAAGATATGAGTACAGATGAGGCGGTAGTCATGGAGAAAATGAAGCAGCAACATAATGAAACTACTTCTACTACAAAAGTTCAGCAACCAAGACGAGAGACGAAACCAATTGATCATGATGAGGCAAATGGAGATTCGATTTTTGACTTTTAAGGTAGGGAAAGGGGACTAATGAAATGAAATTGTTTTTATTATTAGGTGCTATTAATGGCTTTTTAACCGTTGCACTCGGAGCATTCGGTGCCCATGGATTAGAAGGGAAAGTTTCAGAGAAAATGCTGAACATATGGGAAAAGGCAGTGCAATATCAAATGTTCCATACAATTGGATTATTTATTGTAGCCTTCCTTGTAGACAGGTTTTCAAGTACTACAATCAGTGGTGCTGGCTGGTTCTTCTTAGTCGGAATTGTTTTATTCTCTGGTAGTTTATATATCTATACAGTAACGAATGTAAAAGTGTTGGCTATGATTACACCAATTGGTGGGGTAGCTTTCCTTATTGGTTGGGTTATGTTGTTTGTTGCGATTTTAAAATCCCTTTAATTATGAAAAAAAGATAATTGTAGAAATGACAAGAATGATAATAGCCCGTATGATTTGAAGAATGAAATAGGGTTGATGAAATCGTAAATAATGTCCTAATCCTTCAAAAGCAAAACTAATGGCTAAAGCATAAAGGGCTAGTAAGTAAAAAGCGGAGTATTTTGAGAAGAGTCCGATTAAACTGCAAACAAGACAAACTCCTAACGCAATATGTTGGAATTGAAAGAAGCGTTCAGATGTGTGTCGCACTCATATCTTCCTTTCATTTGATAGAAAAAAGGAGTATCCAAGATTTGAAGGGATACTCCTTTTTCTCTATTTACTCAAATGGATACTCGTAATTTAATTCTTCATCAAACGTAATGTAATCTAAGTAAATCATAAGAAGCAGGTATCTTCGGCCTGTTTGTGGATCACTTAAAATTATGTGGTCACGACCTGCAGCTTCTACAATCCCTTTAAATACTTTTGCATTCCATTCTTTGTTTTGCTCAAACGTCATATAAACCGTGGCCGTTTTGCCTTTGTTTAATCGCAGGATGTTTTCAATATAAGATTCTTCAACTTGTGGAAGCTGTTGACCCGGGAATGGTCCACCAGATACTCCAGGAACCATTGGCTGTTGTCCAGGCATTCCTTGAAAACCTTGTTGACCACCAAAAAATCCAGGTGGGAAGCCTTGCATTCCTCCTTGTTGCTGACCAGGCATGCCAGAAGGTTGTTGGAAGCCACCTTGGAACATTTGTTGACCACCTTCTTGTTGTTGCCCTTGTTGAGGCATTCCTCCTTGGCCTTGACCTGAACCGAAAGAAGGACCTCCAAAATTTTGCGGATACGTCATGTAATGAACCTCTCCTTTCTAAAATACACTTGGACACTCAGATTGTGACGGTGTAAAGAAACAGTGTGATTTATATCTGCCTGTATTCCACTGACCATACCATTGTGAAGGACAGCTTCCTCCAGGCATGAAAAACCAAAGGGCATTGCTGGCTGGATGAAATCGTTCTCCTTTAATCGTGCGTCGAGCTAAGTTTATGTCATGTTCACGGGCGCGTTGATAAAAGTAGCTTTTTTGTGTCGCTTCGAAGCCACCTGGAGACTGGTAAACCATGTTTTCGATTGTTCGGATGTCCTTAAAATCAAGACAATCAGCTCGAACACGGTTTACGCCAACGTTTCCGACCATTAGCATCCCTAAGTTACCATCTCCCTCGGCTTCCGCCCTTAAGAGCCTTGCGAGTAACTTTTCTGACGCCGCGTTAGTTGCAATTACTGCCAAACAATTCACCTCGCTTTACCTAAATGAAAGAATCACTATTCGTACCCAAAGTGAGTACACAGTGTTTTCCTCTTTCTATTCCATATATATGCACTACATAATTCGATATGAGATGAATTGGTAAAAGAGTCATATGAAAAGCCTATGATCGCATGATCATAGGCTTTGTTCATTCATTATATTCATTTATACTTTTAAATATTGCTCAATCTCTTTCGTCTCTAGCCGGTTACCGACAAAGAATGTTCCGAATTCAGCAAAACGAGCACTTACTTCATCAAAACGCATTTCATACACTAATTTTTTGAACTGTAATACGTCATGTGCGTATAGGGTTACGCCCCATTCCCAATCATCAAAACCTACAGAACCGGTAATAATTTGACGTACTTTTCCAGCGTATTTCCGACCCGTTTTTCCATGAGCGTACATGAGCTTACCCCGTTCTTCCATAGATAAGCTGTACCAGTTATCATTACCTTGACGGCGCTTATCCATTGGGTAGAAACAAATGTAATCCCATTTCGGTAATATTGGCTTCAAGCGAGCTTGAATTTCTGGATCTGTATTCGGGTCTTTCCCTTGTGCCATATAATTCGAAAGTTCTACAACAGATACATAAGAATAAACCGGAATAGTATACTCAGCGAGTTTCGTTTTGTTAAAGGCTGTCTCTAGTTGTAATAGCTCGTCCATTGTTGGACGAAGGTTCATGAACAGCAGATCTGCTTTTTGTCCAACGATAGAGTATACGCCAAAGCTTCCTTCTTTCTCTTGTTCTGCTTCATTCCACTTATTTAGAAGGCTATTCAGCTCATGTAGTGCAGCGCTTTTTTCTTCTTCAGTAGCCTTTTTCCAAGCTGCCCAGTCAATTTTGCGAAAGTCATGGAGACAATACCAGCCATCAAGTGTTTCCACTGCTTCACTCATTTTAAACCGCTCCTTTATATGTAAAATCATTCTTATTGTTATCGGTTTTACTATAACATAATTTTTCGTGAAAGAGGAAACGTATAGTTAGGATTCAAATGTGCATCTCGGTAGCGTTTCGGTAGTTAAAAACGTTACACTAGCAATTAGGCATAATTATAATTACATAAACACCTTAGAGTGAATTGTTTTTTAGGAGGAAGTAACATGAGTGATTTGTTTGCTACGTTGAAAGAAAATTTGAAGAATAATCATAAGGAAGTTGTATTTCCTGAGTCATTAGATGAGCGAATTTTAGCAGCGGCAAGCCGCTTGGCTGAAGATGGTTATGTTACACCTGTATTAATAGGTGACGAAGAAGAAATTGCGAAGAAAGCGAAGGCACTGGATATTGACGTTTCAAAAAGTAAAATTGTTGACCCAAATCAATATGACAAGTTCGATGAAATGGTAGCTGCGTTTGTAGAAAGAAGAAAAGGGAAAGTATCCGAGGAAGATGCAAAAGAACTGTTGAAAAAAGAAAACAACTATTTCGGTACGATGCTCGTATATATGAACGAAGCAGCAGGGTTAGTAAGTGGTGCTGTTCATTCAACGGCAGATACAGTTCGACCAGCTTTACAAATTATTAAAACAAAACCAGGTGTAAAGCGTACTTCTGGTGTATTCATTATGGTTCGTGGTGAAGAGAAATATGTTTTCGCAGACTGTGCGATTAATATTACTCCTGATGAGGAAGGGTTAGCAGAAATTGCTAGCGAAAGTGCTAAAACAGCAAAGTTGTTTGGGATTGATCCTCGTGTAGCGATGTTAAGCTTCTCAACGAAAGGTTCAGCAAAGTCACCTGAAACAGAAAAGGTAGTGAAAGCGTTAGAAATGGCAAAAGAAGCAAACCCTAACCTTGTTATTGATGGTGAATTTCAATTTGATGCTGCATTTGTTCCTTCGGTAGCAGAGAAAAAGGCACCAGACTCAGTGTTAAAAGGTGATGCGAACGTTTTTATTTTCCCTAGCTTAGAAGCGGGTAACATCGGGTACAAAATTGCACAACGACTAGGAAACTTTGATGCAGTTGGACCGATATTGCAAGGATTAAATCAACCGGTCAATGATTTGTCTAGAGGTTGTAACGTAGATGATGTATATAAATTAGCGTTAATTACAGCTGCGCAGTCTGTATCTGAGTAAACATAAAGAAGGCACTAGGTTGTTATAATGAACCTAGTGCTTTTTCATTTCGTAATTCCATATATTCTAATCGTTTCTCAAATGACGCCCATTCTGAAGAAGAAAGCGGATCTGTTACAATTTTATTTGATAACGCTTGTAGTTCAAATAAAATACGGTTCCGAACGTCTTCTACTGTCATTGTTTTATTGTATAGTTCAGATAATGACGACATCGTTTCCGGTTTTACAGTAGGGTAAGCGAATTTCGTTTGTTCTCCCTTTGTTCCTAACTTATAGAATTCCTTAATGAATTGTGCACGTTCGCTGCCGCTTCCTTCCACGCATAAATAAATTTGAACAGCAGTTCCGTCCTTTACTTTACGTTGAGAAATGCCAGCGAATTTCTTCCCGCCTATACTTAAATCGAAATCACCTGGACAATAAGAACCTTTTACCTCAAAGGCATCTATTTGCATTCCTTCAGAAGCAAATAGTTGTCGAATAAATTGAACCATTGCACCGTAAGCATCATGAATATCAAGTTTTTTCGCATTTGGAAATATGAGAGAAACATTTAAAACCCCTTGGTCCAAAACGACAGCAAGACCACCAGAGTTTCGGATAAGAACTTGGTATCCTTGTTGTTCTAAGAAATTGACTCCGTCCTTCAAATATGGAAGACGAGCATCTGCAATCCCTAGCACAATCGTACGATCGTGAACCCATAGCCTAGTAACAGGTGGTGATGCCCCATCACCGACAGAAATAGCTAACGAATCGTCAATGGCAAATGAATGCATCGCACCGTTAAAATTTGTCATTGTGGAATGATCAATGAAACGTATATAATCAAATGATAATAAATCATTTTTTGTAGTCATACTCGTATGTTCTCCTTTTAATACCGATTACTGTCTTATTATATCAGAACACCCTTCTTGCAAGAATTCCTTTTTCCCGTTAAAATACCATTTAGTCTATAAAAAAATTATATTATATATGTTAGTCATTTTTTATATAAAAGGAGGGAAGGCAAATGGGGAATGAATTTCGGATTTGTGATGAATGTCGTACACCGAATGTAAAGACACTCACCCAATTGTTAAAAAAGATTGATCCCGAGGCTGAAATAAAAGTCGGTTGCCAATCTTATTGTGGACCTGGATTAAAGAAGACATTTGCCTTTGTTAACAACCGTCCGTGTGCCGCTCATACGGAAGAGGAATTAATTCCTAAAATTGAAAAAAGGTTAAAGAAACAACGACAACCTTCATAATAGAGATGGGCACCTTGTAGAAAAATCAAGGTGTTTTTTTGTGGACCAAATAGAGATATAATAGAAACAAATTGAACATGAATGTTGTAGAAAGGTCGGAAAACATGCCATATTTTAATGAGCAGTTAAGTGAAGAAAAGGTGTTTAAAGATCCGGTCCATCGGTACGTACATGTCCGTAATCGGGTTATATGGGACTTAATTGGAACCCCGGAATTTCAACGACTACGAAGAGTCCGACAACTCGGAACAACATATTTAACTTTTCACGGTGCTGAACATAGTCGGTTCAACCATTCTTTAGGAGTCTATGAAATTGTCCGAAGAATTTTGGAAAATTTTAAAGACCACCCTGATTGGAATGAGGAAGAACGCCTGCTTTGTTTATGTGCTGGCCTTTTACATGATTTAGGTCATGGCCCCTTTTCCCACTCTTTTGAAAAAGTATTTCATTTAGACCACGAAGATTTTACACAAGAAATTATACTCGGAGATACAAATGTGAATCGTATACTACAACGGGTTGGTGAAGACTTTCCCCAAAAGGTAGCTGATGTAATTGGGAAAACATATTCGAACAAGTTGGTAGTAAGCTTAATATCCAGCCAAATTGATGCTGACCGTATGGATTATTTACAACGGGATGCTTATTTCACAGGAGTAAGTTATGGATATTTCGATATGGAGCGAATTTTACGTGTTATGCGCCCGATGGGGGATCAAGTAGTAATTAAGGAAAGTGGTATGCACGCTGTAGAAGATTATATTATGAGCCGTTATCAAATGTATTGGCAAGTGTATTTTCACCCTGTGACGAGAAGTGCAGAGGTGATTTTATCGAAAATCTTACACAGAGCGAGGGATTTATATAATAGTGGTTACGAATTTCAACTAAAACCAATCCACTTTTATTCCTTATTTGAGGAAAACCCAACTCTTAATGATTATTTACAACTGGACGAATCTGTTGTCATGTATTACTTTCAAATATGGCGTAATGAGCAAGATGACATTTTACGAGATTTATGTAATCGGTTTGTGAATCGCCATTTATTTAAATACATTGAGTTTAATCCTAATTTACAAATAAGCGAATATATGGAATTGAACGATCTGTTTCGTAAGGTAGGAATTGACCCTGATTATTACTTAGAAGTAGATTCTTCTTCAGATCTTCCGTATGATTTTTACCGTCCTGGTGAAGAGGAAGAACGTTTGCCAATTCATTTACAAATGCCAAACGGTGATTTAAGAGAATTATCTCGTCATTCAGAGATTGTCGAAGCGATCTCCGGAAAAAAACGAACCGATCATAAACTGTACTTTCCGATGGACTTTATAGAAGGTTTATCTGATGATAATGCGAAAAAACAAAGAATTTTAGAAATTTTGAACGGATAGGAGAGGAAGAAAATTGCTAGCTGAACACGCAAAGCTAATGACGTTTTTTGCAAAAAGCAAAGAGGTCATTGGGCGGAAAAAGTTGCAAAAAATGATATATATATTAAAAAAATGTGATTTTCCTTTTTCAGAGCGTTACGGTTTCCATATTTATGGACCATATTCAGAAGAGCTAACCCTTCGAATTGAAGAACTGTGTAATTTAGGCTTTTTAGCAGAAGAAAAGGAAAAAAAGAGCAATTATTACCAATATAGATATATCGTAACGGAAGATGGAGAACAATTTTTAAGTCATTACAATATTGACTTGCCTCATATGGAATCATATATTCAATTATTAAACGAAAAAAGTTCCCGTTTTCTTGAATTAGTATCTACCATGCTTTACTTCGAAAACTTAAGTAAAGAAGAAGTAGAAGATAAAGTGCTTACGGTAAAAAGCAAACAAAAGTATACGAGGGAAGAGTTTGATGAAGCATGGAAGTTTATTCATGAATTAACGAATTAAATATCGTGTTAAGGATAGGGTTTTCCAAACCCTATCCTTTTTTTGTAATACTGAAATACTCATAGTGGATAATCATCTAAAACTATAGTGATATAATGTATTTATTGACTCAAATTGGTGAGGGGTAGATATAAATGCGACTTATACAGACAATTAATTATTTTTTATTAGGGATTTTTGGCATTATATGTATCAGTGTGGCACCGAAAGCGTTGGAAAATAAACAGCTGACGAATTCAGCAAACTATCTATCAGAACTCTTTTCATTTATTAAGGAATTCCTTGACGTTGACAATTGGGTGTTTGTTTATCGGGGGCAACCAAATCCAATTTGGGAATATTTATGGGAACCCTATATTTATTCAATGCAAATTTTACTAGGTGCGATACTTGGAGGTTTTGTTGTAGCTCTTATTTTAGCCATCACACTAAACTTCCTCCCCAAACCAATTTCATCTTTTGTAAAACGGCTCCTTAATTTTTTGGAAGCTATTCCTGATTTACTCATCGCGGTACTTCTTCAATGGATAGTTATTGAAGTCATGCATAGGACGGGTATTTCGTTATTTAGAATAGCCTCATTAGGAGGAGACCAGAAAGCTTATGCAGGACCGATTCTAACATTAGCAATCCTACCATTAGTGTCGCTGTTTAAAATTTTCCTCCTCATGATTGAAGAAGAGTTTATTAAAAGTTATGTTGAATTTGCAAAGAGTAAAGGGATAAAAAAGTTTAGTATTATTGTGGCCCATGTTATAAAGAACATATTTCCTAGTACAATTCATCATTCCAAGGTGATTATTTGGGGTTCGTTATCCAGCCTTTTTATCGTTGAACGAGTGTTTAACGTACGAGGAGTTTCAGACATCTTATTGAACAATTTCAACAAGCCGATGGTAGTAGCCTTTATACTAATAATGTTATTTACGCCGTTCTTCGTTTTATATAATTTATTAAACATATGGGCAGAAGCAGATATCCGTGCAGGGGTTCCTGTGAAAAAAGGAGACGATATCCCTATTATTAAGAGGGGTATATTATATACCCGGAACTTTATCACTAACATTATTTGGCCACCAGCAATGTATGTATTGAAGGTCATTTTGGTCCATATGAAGAATGTAAAGTTTGCTATCGGCTTTCTCTTCTTAATAGGAATACTAGTATATAGCTACTTACATACGAAGTTAGCCTCCCCGGTAATAGATCAAGTGCGATTGTATTATAATCCAAGCGGAAAGTTACTTGGGAACACCCCACATGAACCAACAGACCCGTTTTTCCTCGGTTCAGATCGACTTGGGTACAGCATTTGGGATCAAATCGTTGTTGGTGCGAAATATACAATATTATTTGCATTTATTGTTGCTGTATTGCGAATAATCATCGGATTTCTCTTAGGTACGTTTTATACATTTAAGTTAAGTTCTTCGGGACGAAAGGTGATCGATAAAATTGCAGAATCTTCACACTTTCTTCCGTTAAGTATTATTGCATATGCGATTTTACACCCAATCTTAATACAACCGAGAGATGGTTGGGAAACATCGTTTTTTGAGAGGGTAGTCTTAGAAATCATCATATTGACTATTCTCGTTATCCCGGTCATGATGGCGCTAACCGGAAATGAAATTGGTACAGTGATGAAGAACGAGTTTATTTTAAGTGCAATAGTATTAGGTGGAGGACCAAGGCACATGTTAACGAAACATATCTTGCCACACATTGGTCCTAGAATGACGATTTTATTTGGACAGCAGTTTATTCAAGTGTTATTGTTGCTCATTCACCTCGGTTTTTTTCAACTATACTTTGGAGGAACCGTCATGTCTTTTGGTTTATTGGCAGATCCACCCCAATCATATACAAATGAATGGTCGGGATTAATTGGTAATGCTGGCACTGATTTTCGGGTTTGGCCTCATTTAGTGTTACCGGTTCTAATTGCATTCATGTTAGTCATTTTTGCAATGCAATTAATTGTTCAAGGGGTTAAAGAAGTACAACAAGTGAAAGTAGGTGTCTTATATAAATTCAATAAGACAAAGAAAACAGAAGAGGAAAATGACGCAAAATCTTACCCTAATGCTAATGTTGAGGAGAATCAGTTTCAATTTACGAAACAAAACGTTAAATAAGAAAAAAACTCCTAAGGTGGCGACCCGAATAAGTTAGAGTTTGCTGAATGTGATAATGATAGGTGGTTTCTGGCATATTGACGATACGTAACACATCTTTTAATTTGAATCCTTCTTGTTTGAGCTCGAACGCAAACGCTGCTTGTGCTTTTCTAGCTAGGCATTCGGGTTCTCCTGAAGTGCTTTTAGCTTATTTAAATAGGCATTTTCTAGTCGAAGAAGTTCATTTTCACGCTCTAGTTGTTCTTCGCGAGACAGTGCTTTTTTTGTTTTGATGGTTTTGATTTTCCTTTTCCAGACATAGGAGGCCGTCCTTTTGGTTTCGCTTTGAGCCTTCTATCCCTTCGTTAAAAAAACTAACATGATATCTTGCCATACAAAAACACCCCAAAAGTTAGATTTTCACTCTAACTTTTGGGGTAATGGAGGGCTTATTCTTATTGGTCGCTTAATCGCTTACCACCAACAGCATAGTGGTTCTTTTCCATTTCTTCAATGAAAACAACAACCTTTTCCTTAGAGGCACCAGTTGTTTCAACAACAGCGTCTGTAACTTTTTCTGTTAGCGCTCTCTTTTGGTCATCGGTACGTCCTGGTAACATTTTTACGGTTACGTATGGCATATAGATCCTCCTTTGCAACTAGTTTTCGTCATACTGTATGTAGCTAGGATGCTTTTCCTAATATATCTATGATAAAATAATAATCAAACTTTTGCTACGTTATGAAGGAGGTTATTTCGTTGAATTCCTTTTTTAATAGTGATAACAACAACGAAAAAAAATCAAAACAATTTACCATTATGAAAGATGACTCTACGGATGGACATGGAGGTTATGGGGTAGGATCTGTCAGCCTTGAAAATGTTTCCCCGGTTATTGTGGATCCAAATGAACATGAGGCTTATGTTGATATGGGTGCAATGCATGCGCGGAGTGCAGTGGAGAAACGGATTAAATTTTTAACAGACAAAAGTGAAGTTCCTAATGGAAAGTTATACTGGATTGCGTGGGTAACGGTTGAACGGAGTGAGAATGGTGCCCACTATTACGGCGTAACCGCAAGTGAAATGCTGGTAGATAAAGAAATTCGCAGAGGCTACAAGTTGCTCCCTGAACATGTAAATCACTTGGACAAATCATTAAAAGGTCGATTTATCGTAGAACATATGGATGCAACCTCCAAGAAAATTTTAAAAGAGTATTTACAAACCTTTAATGAAGAGTATTGGAACAATTCTTCCGAAGAATTAAAAAAAGCATTAGCCTAATATCCGGAAATATGAACGAATTGTGAACGTTTTGTGAACACCTTGAGGTTTATGTTGGAAATGAATAAAATAAAATACACACGGGTTTATGTGTTTACTAGGACAAAGAAAAGGGTCGGTTCCAGAACCGACCCTTTTCTTATGGGGCCTTAAAATAACCAATCAAACCAAGACCTCCATCCTTTCTCTTTGTTTTGCTTCGTTTCATTGTCGACCTGATGTTGGTCCTCGATTTTTTCTTCAATTCCTTTATGATTATGCTCCTCACATAAAATTCTCGGTTCCGTCCCCTCAATGAAATAGGTGAGACGCTTTGTAGGACAGGCATTCGTTGCGAGCTTTCCTGTTTGTGGATCCATATATACGGGTGTGACACCATCAGGGGGGATAAATGACTTTTTCGGTAACGGTTTATGAGCACGTTCCATATATTGAGCCCAAATTTCCTTTGCATACACCTGCTCACGAATTTGATTGAGTGGTTCATTCATATCGTAACCAGTCCAAACCGCTGTAACGATTTGGGGGCTAAATCCAACCATCCAGCTATCGGTATTTGTAGTACCTGATTTGCCGGCATATTCCCTCGTTAATTGGTCGTTAATGGCTGCTCCTGTTACCCGGCTATAACCATTTAGGGCCTCATCGAAAATACCCGTCATTAAATGGCTTAAGACAAATGTGTATCTTTCATCTAATACTTGTTTTGTCTCAATCTTTCGTTCGTATAAGACCGTCCCTGAAGCATCGGTGATTTTTGTAATGGTATGTGGAGTCACTTTCTTCCCGTAGTTTGCCATCATGCTATAACTTGATGCCATGTCCATAACGGTTACAGAGGCTGTGCCTAAAGCTAATGACGGCACCGCAGGAAGAGGGCGTTCTATTCCAAATTCATGCGCCGTCTCTACTAATCGTTCCGGGTTTAAAAATAAATTCGTCTTAACCGCATATATATTGTCTGAAAGAGCTAAAGCTTGCGCTAATGTGATAGGTGAATAAGCATAATAGCCGTTATAATTTGAAGGTTGATAGACAGACCCATCCTCTAATTGAAAGTGTGTAGGTTTACTTTCCAGTGCGGTAGCTGGTGTATACCCGTGTTTCAGTGCAGAGTAATAGAGGAACGGTTTAAACGTTGAACCTGCCATCCGGGTCGCTTGTACAGCTCGATTGTACGGACTTTTCTCATAATCCCTCCCGCCAATCAATGCTTCAACACTACCTGTTTCCGGGTTCATACTTACTGCCCCAACTTGAATGGTAGATGCTTCGTCAATCGTTTCTTCCACAACACGCTCCAATTCTTCTTGTTTACGTACATCTAGCGTCGTATAAATGTTATACCCACTCGTTCTTATTTTGTTCTTGGATATATTCAATAATTTTTCGGCTTCATGTAAGACAACATCTTGGAAATAAGGGGCTATTTGGCGGCCTTCATCATTATCGTTACGTGCAATCACGATTTCCGCCTGTTTTGCTTGTTCATATTGCTGCTGATTTATTTTTCCTATGTTTTTTAACATCGTCAAAATCATTTGCTGACGGTTCATCGCTCGTTCTAAATTCGTGATGGGTGAATATAAACTTGGCCCTTTCGGAATGGAAGCTAGTAGTGCAGCTTCTGATAACGTTAAATTTTCCGCTTCTTTTTGGAAATAAAAACGACTTGCCGCTTCAATACCATAGTTTCCATGACCAAAATAAATCGTGTTTAAGTAACCTTCAAATATTTCATCCTTTTCATAAAACATTTCAAGGCGAATCGCATATAATGCTTCTTTCCATTTCCTTGTCCACGTTTTTTCGTGATTTAAATATAAGTTTCGAGCATATTGCTGGGTAATTGTACTTGCCCCTTCTACTTTATTCATTGCGATCACATTTTCGACAGCAGCGCCTATAATCCGTTTGAAATCAAATCCTACATGATCATAGAAATTCCGATCTTCGGTGGCTAAAAATGCCTCTTTTACATAAGGAGATATTTCTTCGATAGGCACCCAATAACGATTTTCTTCTCCGTGCTTCACGCCAATCACTTTCGTGTCATGATCATAAATAACCGTATTTTGATCGTTCGTCAAATTAGGAGGACCTTGCAAAAAGCTATAAAAATAGATGCTGATAGCCATAATAAAAACACCACTAAAGAAAAGAAAGCTAACAAAAAAGAGCCATTTCAGGTGTTTCCCTGTTAATCGGAATCTTTTTTCTCTCATCATGTTTGCATCACCTTTCAAGAAGTAAAACACAGAGATACATGTTAACAGTATGGAAAGGGAAACGATAATTTAAACGTTTTTTCGACATGGAGAAAGTTTTCGTTAAAAATTGTGATTTATTATGAACTGGTGATATGATATATGCGGTAAAACTATAGGGACACTTAACGGAAAGGAAGATCAAATAAATGGGTTTATGGTTTACTGAAAAACAAACAGATCATTTTGGGATTACTGCTAAAATAAAACGAACATTACATACGGAAAAAACTGATTTTCAACAGCTGGATATGTATGAAACAGAAGAGTGGGGCAATATGCTCGTGCTTGATGATATGGTGATGACAACGGAAAAGGATGAATTTGTCTATCATGAAATGGTGGCACATGTACCCCTATTCACCCACCCAAATCCGAAGCACGTACTAGTTGTTGGTGGTGGTGACGGCGGTGTTATTCGGGAAGTACTTAAGCATCCATCGGTCGAGAAAGCAACCCTGGTTGAAATTGACGGAAAAGTGATTGAGTATTCGAAGCAATACTTACCGAGCATTGCCGGTGACTTAGATAGTGAAAGAGTAGACGTCCAAGTTGATGATGGCTTTATGCATATTGCGAAAAGCGAGCAAGCATACGACGTCATTATGGTTGATTCAACAGAACCAGTAGGTCCTGCAGTGAACTTATTCACAAAAGGATTTTACGCAGGGATTTCCAATGCGTTAAAACCTGACGGCATCTTTGTCGCCCAAACGGATAATCCGTGGTTTAAAGACGATTTAATTCAGCAAGTGTATCACGATGTAAAAGAGATTTTTCCGATTACGCGATTATATACTGCTAATATTCCAACATATCCAAGTGGACTTTGGACATTTACCATCGGTAGTAAAATATATGACCCACTAAAGGTGGAAGAGGGTCGTTTTCACGACATTGAAACGAAGTATTATACGAAAGAATTGCATAAAGCAGCATTTGCATTACCGAAATTTGTTCAAGATTTAACGAAATAAGAGGTGACATGATGAGATTTGATGAAGGCTATTCGGGAAAAGTGTTTATTATGAGCCGTCCTGAACATGAAAAAGCTGAAGCTATTATTTACGGGATGCCAATGGACTGGACTGTAAGCTTCCGACCAGGCTCCCGCTTTGGGCCAAACCGGATACGTGAGGCTTCTATCGGCTTAGAAGAATACTCCCCATATATGGACCGACATTTAGAAGAAGTACACTATTACGATGCTGGAGATATTCCGCTTCCCTTTGGAAATCCAAGCCGAAGCTTAAGTATGATATATGACTTTACGAAAAAGATATTTGAACAAGGTAAGTTTCCCTTAGGCTTAGGAGGAGAACATTTAGTGACGTGGCCCGTGTTACAGGCTGCCTACGAAAAATATTCAGATATGGCGATTATTCATATCGATGCTCATGCTGATTTACGTGAAGAATACGAAGGTGAGGTGCTGTCCCATTCTACCCCAATTCGTAAGGCGTGTAATTTAATTGGTCCAGAGAATGTATACTCATTTGGCATTCGTTCAGGAATGAGGGAAGAATTTCAGTATGCGAAGGAAAGCGGCATGTATATGGCGAAATATGATGTAATTGAGCCATTGAAACAAATATTGCCAACATTACAAGGTCGAAATGTATACGTAACGATTGATATAGATGTACTGGACCCTGCTTATGCTCCAGGAACAGGAACGGCTGAGGCGGGTGGTATTTCTTCCAAGGAATTGCTGCAAGCCATTAAAGCGATAGCCGATGCCGATGTAAACGTTATAGGTGCCGATGTAGTAGAAGTGGCCCCTGTATATGACCCGACAGAAAAAACGCCAATTGCTGCCAGTAAATTTGTACGTGAAATATTACTAGGTTGGGTAAAGGAATAATAGCGAAAAAGACCGTGATGGCACGGTCTTTTTTATTGGAAATGGATTGTCTAGGTTGAGAAATTTTCGCTCATTCTTTATAATTAACAGACTAAAGTAGATGCTGGGAATGAAATAGGAGAGAAGTATTGTGGCTGAACAAAAGCAAGTAAATGTAAAAGTGACGTCGATGATTTCCGAGTCTGGACATAAAGAGACGATCGAAGTTGAGGAACAGGGCCGATATTACCAGAAAGGTGATACTCATATTTTAATTTTTGATGAAAAAGATGACGAGGATAATGTCACTCATAACTTTTTTACAATTAATGAAGAGAAGGTCGTTCTCAAAAGGAGTGGACAGATGAGGATGAATCAAATGTTTCGCTTAGGTCAAACGACAGAAAATCCTTATCAGCACCCATACGGAACGATGCTCATGAAAACGAAAACGAAGCAATTACAATTCGATACATCTGAGGATCAGACAAAAGGCCAATTGCAAATTGATTACGAACTTAGTTTAAGTGAACAACCTGTCCGTCAACACCGGTTAACAATTACATATGAGGAGGTTTAACGATGAATATCGTAGAACAAGTTGAACAAAAGTTGAAAGAAGAAATCGTTCAATCCGTCATTAAGGCACAATTAGCAACGGAAGAACAGATTCCAACCGTTATATTAGAAACACCGAAGGAAAAAGCTCACGGTGATTACGCGACAAATATGGCGATGCAGTTGGCACGTGTAGCTAGAAAAGCACCTCGTCAAATTGCAGAAGAGATCGTAAAGCATTTTGATCAAACGAAAGCTTCCATTGAAAGTATCGACATAGCAGGTCCCGGTTTCATTAATTTCCATTTAGATAATTCCTTTTTGACGGATTTAGTAACCACAGTATTAGACCAAGGGGACAATTACGGAAAAACGAATGTTGGGAACGGCGAAAAAGTGCAAATTGAGTTCGTTTCTGCGAATCCGACAGGCACTCTTCATTTAGGTCACGCACGAGGCGCCGCGTTTGGTGATGCGTTAGCGAATATCATGGATACAGCAGGTTATCATGTTGAACGTGAATATTACATTAATGACGCTGGAAATCAAATGAACAACTTAGCCAAATCAGTAGAAGCAAGATATATGCAAGCTCTCGAAAAAGATTGGGATATGCCGGAGGATGGCTATTTCGGTCAAGATATTGTCCAGCTCGGCAAAAAGCTGGCGGAAGAAGAAGGAGAGAAATGGGTCGACACAACAGAAGAGGAACGTCTTGCTTATTGTAAACAGTATGGCCTGTCCTTCCTATTAAACCGTATTAAAGAAGATTTGGAGAGTTACCGAGTTACATTTGATAATTGGTTCTCCGAAACGTCTTTATATGAGGATGGAAAAGTAGAAGAATCGTTAAATATGCTACAAGAAAAAGGCTACTTATACGAAGCGGAAGGCGCCCTATGGTTCCGCTCTACAGATTTTGGTGATGACAAAGACCGCGTTCTTGTAAAGAAAGATGGATCTTACACATATTTAACACCGGACATATCTTATCATAATGATAAATTCCGTCGTGGATTTAAAACGTTAATAAACGTTTGGGGGGCAGATCACCACGGATATATTCCACGAATGAAGGCAGCGATTACTGCCTTAGGCTATAATCCGGAAGATTTAGAAGTACCTATTATCCAAATGGTAAACTTAATCCAGGACGGTGAAATCGTAAAGATGAGTAAGCGTACTGGAAAGGCAGTAACGATGTTGGAACTCATAGAAGAAGTAGGGTTGGACGCGGTTCGCTATTTCTTCGTTATGCGTTCAAATGATTCCCATCTAGACTTTGATATGGATTTAGCAACGTCCCAATCAAATGAGAATCCAGTCTACTACGTACAGTATGCCCATGCGCGAATTTGTAGTGTACTTCGTCAGGCAGAAGAGAAAGGATTCAAAGTAGAGCAAAACTTTGATAAAACATTACTATCTTCTGAAAAAGAAGTGGATGTACTGAAACGAATAGGGGAATTCCCGCAAGTAGTTGGTGATGCCGCTGAAAAGCGTGCTCCCCACCGCATTACACAATACGTGTTTGACTTAGCTGCTGATTTTCATAGTTTTTATAACGCGGAGAAGGTTGTCGACATTGAGCACGCAGAACGCACAAAAGCGAGACTGGCACTAATTGAAGCTGTCCGTATTACAATTGCAAATAGTTTACAACTAATCGGTGTTCAAGCACCGGAGCGTATGTAGGCCAAAAAAAGGAGAACTGACGGAATCAGTTCTCTTTTTTTACAGGATTGGTTTAAAAATCTTTGCAATTATCATTTTCACCTTTGTTAACACACTTATGCGTTCATACCAATCATCGGTAAGTTCTATACTTTCGTCGAAATCTTTCAAATACAGTTCTTTAACTTTTTCAATGAATGACTTATCGTATAACAATGTGTTCACTTCTTTGTTTAAAAAGAAGCTGCGCATATCAAAATTCGCTGTTCCGATATCACAAAGGTTATCATCAATGATTAAGACCTTTGCATGGTAAAATCCTTGATCGAATAATCGGATGTCCGCTCCAAGTTTTCTCAATTCCATGATATATGGAATCGCAGCTTCCTTCACAAGAGGATGATCCCGTTTCATCGGAATAAGTATTTTGATCGTTACCCCCCGCATGATTGCGGAAATTAATGCTTTGTACACATTTTTGCTTGGTACGAAATAAGGGGATCCTATATATATTGTTTCCTTTGCCTCATTTAAAAACGAAATGATAATCTCTTCCAGCTTAGTTCCATCTGTAGCGACAATCTTAGCACGTTTCGTTTTCTTCGGTAGAGGCACTTTATAAAACGTCCCTTTTTCACCTGCAAGTTGCCAATCGTCTTGAAATACTGTTATGAAATCTTGAACAATTTCTCCGGTTAGTCGCAAATGATAATCGTGCCAATCGTTATATTTTGGATTTTTTCCAACATATTCTTTTCCGAGATTATAACCACCAGCATAAGCAATTTTGCCATCAATGACTGCTATTTTGCGATGATTACGGCGATTCAGCTTATAAAGAAGATACGGGAAAGATGGTGTTTCGCTAAACGCAAAGTGAATATTAGCTTGTTCCAAGTCAGCTCTTATTTTTTTCGTTATATTTATACTCCCGATTCGGTCCGCAAGCAATCGTACTTTTACTCCTTCGTTGGCTTTATCCTTTAGCAGCTGTAAAAAAGGCTTACTAAACATATCCGTCCGGATGATAAAAAATTGGATGTTCACTTCATGCTTGGCATCTTTAATATCTTGCATGAGAGTTCGATATAGTGCATCCCCATTATTGAACAGCTCATAGTCAGCGCTCGTTTCCGAGAATGGCAGAAATCTGGATCGTTTCATATGTTGTTTCTTACCAAAATAAAAATCTAAGTATATAAGTATAATTAGTACAATGAGTATTACTATCGACAGGAACAGTACGTTCAACAGTCATTCTCCTTTCCATTACTATAATATCCAACATGGAATGTCCTAACCCATATTATTTTCCATTAGAATATTGACTGAATGCTCATTCATAATATAAAGTAAAACTATAAAACAGTGAAAATACATTTTTTGTAGCATGAATTAACTTTAGCATACATACAAGTAAACGAACAAAGGAGGAGAGAAATATGGAACCTTTACTAATTTTAAATTGGTTGTTGTTCATTTCTGTAACCGCTTACGCATTGGGGCTTTTTGTAAAGGTTGTTCGTACACGGGTTGCTTATATTAAACTCGGTAGAAAAGTAGAGTTTGATCGGCAGTTACAAGAACGGCTCAAAAAGGTTTGGGTGAATGTGTTTGGCCAAAAAAAATTGTTGAAAGATAAAAAGTCTGGCATTATTCACGTTATGATGTTTTACGGATTTATTCTCGTTCAATTTGGGGCCATTGATTTAATATGGAAAGGGTTAGTACCAGGTTCGCATTTACCGTTTGGCTTTTTATATCCTGGTTTTACATTTTTCCAGGAGCTTGTTACGTTTATGATACTCGTAGCAGTCGTTTGGGCCTTTCATCGACGCTATATTGAGAAAATCGTCCGGTTAAAGAGGGGATTTAAAGCTGGGCTTGTTTTACTCTTTATTGCGACTTTAATGCTATCCGTTTTGTTTAGTAATGGAATGGCCATATTATGGCATGGTGAACCTTTAACATGGACTGAACCTGTAGCATCTAGTATCGCTTTTTTATTTAGCTGGCTTAGCCCAACCGCAGCCACTGTTTTATTCTTTGTTGCCTGGTGGATTCATTTATTAGTACTTTTATCCTTTTTAGTATACGTACCTCAATCAAAACACGCCCACTTAATTGCAGCACCTGCAAACGTCTTTTTAAGTCGTAATACCTCACCTGGAAAACTCACAAAAATTGATTTTGATATTGATGAAGATGCTGAAGATGTCTCCTTCGGTGTTGGCAAAATAGATGATTTCACCCAATTACAAATGATCGACTTCTACGCTTGTGTGGAGTGTGGTCGTTGCACGAATGTTTGTCCTGCAACAGGGACCGGAAAAATGTTGTCCCCAATGGATTTAATTGTGAAACTGCGGGACCACCTTACTGAGAAAGGGGCGGCCATTACCGGAAAAACTCCCTGGGTGCCGACATATGCCTTTGCAAATACAGAAGGAAATCAATTAGCCCAAATGGCCCAAGCAAAAGAAAAGGGTCAAGATGAAGTGGCGGCAGGTTTAGAAAATTTCCAATCTACTAGTTTAATAGGTGATGTCATTACCGAGGAAGAAATTTGGGCATGTACAACGTGTCGAAATTGTGAAGATGAATGCCCGGTAATGAATGAGCATGTTGATAAAATCATTGATTTACGTCGTTATCTCGTTCTTACCGAAGGGAAAATGGATCCTGAAGCCCAACGGGCGATGATGAACATTGAACGCCAAGGAAATCCATGGGGTCTATCGAAAAAAGAACGGGAGAACTGGAGAAAGGAAAATGAATCGTTACGAATTCCAACAGTTAAAGACATGAAAAAAGAAGGTGAAGAGTTTGAATACTTATTTTGGGTTAGTTCGATGGGTTCCTACGATAACCGCAGTCAAAAGATAGCCCTATCCTTTGTTCGACTTTTAAATGAAGCTGGTGTTTCATTTGCTATACTTGGGAATAAAGAACGTAATTCAGGGGATACTGCCCGTCGTCTTGGAAATGAGTTTCTTTTCCAAGAGTTAGCGGAGAAGAATATTAAGGAATTTGAAAAACATAATGTGAAAAAGATTGTGACCATTGATCCTCACGCATACAACATATTTAAAAACGAATACCCAGATTTCGGTTTTGAGGCTGAAGTGTATCACCATACAGAGTTATTAGCCCAACTAGTGGCGGAAGGGCGTTTAACACCAAAACATGAACTGGAAGAGAAGATTACTTACCACGATTCTTGTTATTTAGGACGATATAACGAAGTGTATGAACCACCAAGGGAGATTTTGAAGGCCATTCCTGGAGTAAATGTTGTAGAGATGGACCGGAACCGGGAACGTGGCATGTGTTGCGGTGCTGGTGGTGGATTAATGTGGGCTGAAGAAAAGACAGGAAACCGTATTAATGTGGCCCGAACGGAACAAGCGCTTCGCGTTTCACCAACAATGATTTCTAGCGGTTGTCCGTTCTGCTTGACAATGTTAAGTGACGGTACGAAAGCGAAAGAGGTAGATGAGGCTATAGGAACTATGGATGTAGCAGAAATACTAGCGAAATCTATTTTTGGTGAAGAGAAAGAGGAAAACCTCGCATAATTGACGAAAGAGGTGTGTGCAACTTTGTGCGCACTTTCCTTTTGAACCAATATCGAGCGAGCGTTCAATCAATATGTAAGCGTTGACAATTAAGGGGAGGAATGAATATGACGAAGACAGTTATTGTGTCTGGTGCCAGAACACCATTTGGAAAGTTTGGGGGATCTTTAAGTTCGTTGTCTGCAGCTGAACTAGGTGGAGAAACGATTAAGGCAGCGTTACAGAGGGGAAGTGTGAAAGAAGAAGACGTTAACGAAGTGATTATGGGATCTGTTTTACAAGGAGGCCAAGGACAAATTCCTTCACGACAAGCGGCCATTCATGCCGGGTTACCGTGGAATGTGAAAACAGAAACCATCAATAAAGTCTGTGCGTCGGGGTTACGAAGCGTCACATTAGCTGACCAAATTATTCGGGCAGGCGATGAGGAGGTCATTGTGGCAGGTGGCATGGAGAGTATGAGTAGCGCACCTTATATATTACCAAAAGCCCGTTGGGGTATGAGAATGGGGGACCAGAGTATAGTAGATTTAATGATACATGATGGTTTAACGTGCGCCTTTGATGGTGTTCATATGGGAACTTACGGAAATAAGACAGCATCTGACTTAAACATTACCCGTGAAGCTCAAGATGAATGGGCATATCGGAGCCATCAAAGGGCGGTAACGGCAATAGAAAATGGAACATTAGCCGACGAAATTGTACCAGTACATGTACCACGACGAAAAGGTGATCCAATCGTTGTGAAACAAGATGAAGCACCGAGAAAAGATACCTCGTTAGAACAACTGGCAAAACTACGTCCAGTATTTGGCCGGGATGGCACAATTACAGCTGGAAATGCTCCTGGTGTTAATGATGGTGCATGTGCCATGTTGTTAATGTCGGAAGATCGTGCTAATCGGGATGGTGTTGAACCGATGGCTACAATATTAGCTCGTGATGAAGTAGCTGTAGAAGCTGAAGACTTTCCGAAGACACCAGGACTTGTCATTCAATCACTACTAGAAAAGACAGGGAAAACATTGGATGATATAGATTTATTTGAAGTAAATGAAGCATTCGCTGCTGTAGCTTTAGCGAGTGGAAAAATTGCAAATTTAAATATGGAGAAAGTCAACGTAAACGGTGGTGCAGTAGCATTGGGTCATCCAATTGGTGCTAGTGGAGCCCGTATATTATTAACTCTCGTTTATGAACTAACACGTCGCGGTGGTGGATTAGGGATTGCCGCTATTTGCTCTGGCGGAGGCCAAGGAGATGCAGTTTTAATTGAGGTACCAAAACGATAAATGGGGGGGAAAATGATGAACGTAAATAAGGTAATGGTGATCGGTGCTGGGCAAATGGGGGCAGGCATTGCACAAGTGTTTGCCCAGTCCCGCTTCCGTGTTTTGTTACATGATATTAACGAGGAAGCATTAACAAAAGGAATCCATTCTATTACAAAACAACTTAACCGCGGGGTTGAAAAAGGAAAAATAGACGTACAACAAAAAGAACATACACTAGCCAATCTATCAACAACGACTTCGTTACAAGATGCTAAAGATTGTGACCTAGTCGTTGAAGCAGTCGTAGAAGACATGGGTATCAAAAGAAGAGTATTTGAACAATTAGATCAATATACACCTCAACATACGATTTTAGCCTCGAACACATCTTCTCTACCAATAACCGAAATTGCAGCTGTTACAAATCGTCCTGAACAAGTCATCGGTATGCACTTTATGAATCCAGTCCCGGTTATGAAGCTCGTTGAAATTATTCGCGGGCTGGCAACAACAGATGAAACCTACAACACCATTGAGGCAATTACGAAAACGTTAAACAAAACACCAGTAGAAGTAAATGATTTTCCTGGCTTCGTATCCAATCGCGTACTAATGCCTATGATTAATGAGGCTATATACACAGTCTATGAAGGAGTGGCAACACCCGAATCGGTAGATGAAGTGATGAAATTGGGAATGAACCATCCGATGGGTCCGTTAACGTTAGCTGATTTTATCGGTTTAGATACATGCCTTTATATTATGGAAGTATTACATGAAGGGTTTGGTGATAGCAAATACAGACCTTGTCCTCTTCTTCGCAAATATGTGAAGGCTGGGTGGCTTGGTAGGAAAACGGGTAGGGGATTTTACGTCTATCACAACTAATGGGGGTCAACTGAATATGAATATGTCTTTTACCGAAGAGCAAGAAATGATGCGGAGAATGGTTCGTAATTTTGCGAGGCAAGAAGTAGCCCCGACGGTGGATCAGATGGAAAAAGAAAACCGATTTCCCCGTGAAATTGTTCGCAAAATGGGAGAACTAGGCTTAATGGGCATCCCCATTCCCGAAAAGTATGGCGGAGCAGGCATGGACTTTACTTCATATATAATCGCCATCCATGAATTGTCGAAAATAAGTGCCACTATTGGCGTCATTTTGTCGGTTCATACATCAGTCGGAACAAACCCGATTTTGTATTTCGGAACCGAAACGCAAAAGAAAAAGTATGTACAAAAGCTTGCCACAGGTGAGTATTTAGGTGCATTTGCGTTAACAGAACCAGCAGCCGGATCTGATGCGGCCGGCTTAAAGATGAAAGTGACGAAGCGCAACGATTATTACGTGCTGAACGGTACGAAGCTATTTATTACGAATGGCGGAGAGGCTGATACGTACATCGTGTTTGCTAGAGCAGAGAACGGAATTACAGCTTTTATTGTAGAAAAAGGGACGAAAGGGTTAGAAATTGGAAAGCAGGAACGTAAGATGGGCTTGCACGGTTCCAACACCGTTCAATTGTCCTTTGATCAGTGTGAAGTTCATGAATCACAAAGGTTAGGGGAAGAAGGGGAAGGCTTTAAAATTGCCTTGGCTAATTTAAATGCAGGAAGGATTGGGATTGCCGCACAAGCACTTGGAATTGCGGAAGCGTCTTTAGAACATGCAACGCAATATGCGAAGGAACGAGAGCAGTTTGGAAAGCCGATTGCGAACCAACAAGGTATATCCTTTAAATTAGCAGACATGGCTACGGAAGTCGAGGCAGCCAAACTATTAACCTATCAGGCGGCTTACTTGCATAGTAACGGCAAGCCTTGTGGGAAGGAAGCCTCCATGGTGAAAATGTTTTCATCAAATACAGCGATGCGAGCTGCCATTGAAGCAGTACAAACGTATGGAGGCTTTGGGTATACGGAAGATTACCCGGTAGAACGATTCTTCCGTGATGCGAAAGTAACACAAATTTATGAAGGTACGAACGAAATTCAACATGTGGTCATTAGTAAAGAGCTATTGGAGTTATAAGGGGAGGATGAATCAATATGAATTTTGAACTAACAGAAGAACAACAAATGTTAAAAAAGATGGTCCGTGACTTCGCCAAAAATGAAGTAGAGCCTACTGCAGCTGAACGAGATGAAGAAGAGCGTTTTGACCGTGAAATTTTCGACAAGATGGCCAATCTTGGGTTAACGGGTATACCGTGGCCTGAGGAATATGGAGGCATAGCGTCTGACTTCGTTAGTTACGTTATTGCTGTTGAAGAGTTATCCCGTGTTTGTGCCTCAACAGGAGTAACATTGTCAGCACACATTTCATTAGCGAGTTGGCCGATATATAAATTTGGAACGGAAGAACAAAAAAAGACGTTTTTAACACAACTTGCTACAGGAGAAAAATTAGGAGCATACGCCTTATCTGAACCAGGATCAGGTTCTGACGTCGCATCCATGCGTACGACAGCTAAGGAAGACGGTGAATACTACATTTTAAATGGGAGTAAAGTTTGGATCACAAATGGTGGGGAAGCAGAAATCTATATCGTATTTGCCAAGACGGATTATGATGCCCGTCATAATGGGATCACTGCGTTTATTGTAGAAAAAGGGACAAAAGGGTTTTCCTTTGGGAAAAAGGAAAAAAAGCTTGGAATCCGTTCTTCACCAACAACAGAACTAATCTTTGAAAATTGTAAAATACCGAAGGAACATCGCCTTGGTGAAGAAGGCGAAGGTTTCAAAATTGCCATGATGACATTGGATGGAGGACGTAACGGGATTGCCGCCCAAGCAGTAGGGATTGCGGACGGTGCGTTAACCGCGGCTGTAGAATATGCGAAAGAACGGGAGCAGTTTGGAAAGCCGATCGCGCATAATCAAGGGATTTCGTTCAAGCTCGCAGACATGGCGACAGAAGTGGAAGCTTCCCGTTTATTAACATATCAAGCAGCTTACCTTGAATCAAAAGGATTACCATATGCGAAAGCATCAGCTATGGCAAAGTTGTTTGCTGGTGATACAGCGATGCGTGTGACTACAGAAGCAGTACAAGTTTATGGTGGTTACGGTTATACGAAAGATTATCCAGTTGAACGTTATATGCGTGATGCAAAAATTACCCAAATTTATGAAGGTACGAACGAAATTCAACGTCTCGTTATTGGACGAATGTTAACGAAAGAATAGGAAGGGCGATTGTATGAAGGCATTAGTTGAACGGGTGCGAAGTCAAGATCAAAGAGCGTTAGCGCGTGCCATTTCCTTTGTTGAAAATGATCATCCAGATAAATTGAGCATGCTGAGTGACTTTGCCAAAACGGGTCACAGAGCACATTATATTGGGATTACAGGTTCACCGGGAGCAGGAAAAAGTTCACTCGTGGACCGCATCATTACAGCAGTTCGTCAAGCAGGGAAAACCATTGCTGTCATTGCAGTCGATCCAACAAGCCCTTTTAGCGGAGGTGCATTGTTAGGAGACCGCTTCAGGATGCATAAGCATTTTTCTGATCCCGATGTGTTTATTCGTAGTATGGCAACAAGGGGGAGTTTAGGTGGGTTAGCCCGTTCAACGAAGGATGCTGTTCGTGTTTGTAATGCGTATGGATTTGATTATGTTTTAGTTGAAACTGTTGGTGTTGGCCAGTCAGAATTGGACATTATGAAAGTGGCTGATACAACGGCTGTCGTGTTAACACCAAATAGTGGTGATGTATTGCAAATTTTTAAGGCGGGTATTATGGAAATTGCCGATTTATTCGTCATTAATAAAGCGGACTTGCCAGGGGTACAAAAACTAAAAACACAACTGTCTGAATTTATGCATATCGTTCATCATGAACATTGGGTTCCTCCTATTCTTGAAACGATTTCAACGGAAAATAAGGGAATCGATGAGCTGCTGCACAAAGTGGAACAGCATCACCGTTTTCTACAACAAACAGAGGCAGGGCGAAATAAACAAACACGTCAACTGACGTTCGAAATTTATGATATTATCCGTGAACAAATTTGGCTTGATGTGAAGAAATTTATCGAAGCAGATGATGAAAAGCAAAACACTCTCAAGGCAGGCAAGAATCCATATACAATCGCGAAAGAATGGCTTCGGGATTGGAAAAGGGAGAGGGGTTAAGTTCATGGTGAAAAAAGTGCATTCCTCTATCAAGGATGAAGTTTTAATTGAGAAGAGGCGGAACCAAATGATTAAGGGAGCGGTCACTTTATTTAAAGAAAAAGGTTTTCATCGAACAACAACTCGGGAGATTGCGAAAGCATCAGGGTTTAGCATTGGCACCCTTTATGAATATATTCGCACGAAAGAAGACATCTTATTTTTAGTTTGTGATGCTATTTATGAACAAGTAAAAGATAAGCTTGAACAAGTGATTAATACAAAGTTGAAAGGCGAACAAAGCTTAACACATGCAGTGAAATCCTACTTTCAATTAATGGATGATATGCAAGATGAAGTCATTGTCATGTACCAGGAATTGAAATCGCTTTCGAAAGAGGCGCAAGACTATGTCCTTTGTAAGGAGCGGGATATGGTAAATATGCTCGAAAGACTAATTGAATCGGTGATTCCTTATGAAATGAATGAAAAGGAAGTTAAGTTAGTTGCGAACAATATATTTGTTCAAGGTCAAATGTGGGGGTTTCGTAGGTGGATGTTACAACGTGACTTTTCGATAGAGGAATATAGCGAGACACAACTTTCGTTTTTGTTCCAATCGTTACGGTTAGAACAAGATATGGCCAAATAGAGAGCCAAATGTGGGAGGAGAAAGTATGGAGAAACCTTATGTGTATAAACCGAAACATTCGGTTCGTTTTGTAACAGCATCAAGCTTATTTGATGGTCACGACGCTTCTATCAATATTATGAGACGAATCTTGCAGTCTAGTGGGGCTGAAGTGATTCATTTAGGTCATAATCGTTCAGTAGAAGAAGTTGTGAACGCTGCGATTCAAGAGGATGTGCAAGGAATTGCGATTTCTTCTTATCAAGGAGGGCACGTAGAGTATTTTAAATATATGGTCGACTTGTTAAGAGAAAAGGGAGCAGGACATATTCGCGTTTATGGTGGTGGAGGCGGGGTTATTATTCCTCGTGAGATTAATGAGTTACACGAATATGGGGTAGCGCGTATCTTTTCACCTGAGGACGGCAGGGAACATGGCCTGCAAGGCATGATTAACATGATGATAAAAGAGTGTGATTTTACCCCACCCATGGATCTGGAAAGTGATTTACAACGATTAGAAAAAGGAGATGCCCAAGCAGTCGCCCGATTTATTACGTATGTAGAAAACGAACAACATGTAGGTAATGATACCGCAGCTACGACAGAGAAGGTATTTCAAATGGAAAATGACACGATTCCCGTACTCGGTATTACTGGGACCGGGGGAGCGGGAAAAAGTTCATTAACAGATGAATTAATACGTCGGTTTATTCAAGAAGTACCCGAAAGAAGAATTGCAATTCTTTCGATTGACCCGACAAAAAGAAAAACAGGTGGTGCTTTGCTTGGTGACCGTATCCGGATGAACGCAATCTTTCATGAAAGAGTGTTCATGCGGTCATTAGCAACGAGGGATTCTAAAACGGAGTTGTCAAAAGCTGTCCAAGATGCCATTCGTGTATTAAAGACAGCGGGCTTTGATTTAATTGTTGTTGAAACAAGTGGAATCGGTCAGGGGGATGCCGAAATCACCGAAATTACCGATTTATCGATGTACGTAATGACAAGTGAGTATGGCGCACCATCCCAACTAGAGAAAATTGATATGATTGATTTTGCCGATTTTATCGTCATTAATAAATTTGAACAGAAAGGTTCTGACGATGCTCTACGACAAGTTCGAAAACAATACCAAAGGAGCCACATGTTATTCCATGATGATCCGGAATCCT
The DNA here is from genome assembly GCF_024259515.1 of Salirhabdus salicampi. Taxonomy (NCBI): domain Bacteria; kingdom Bacillati; phylum Bacillota; class Bacilli; order Caryophanales; family Bacillaceae; genus Salirhabdus; species Salirhabdus salicampi. The sequence continues at coordinate 273,169 of NZ_JANBWE010000003.1, forward strand.
TACCAATATACGGGACGATAGCAAGTCAATTTAATGACCCGGGAACGAATACGTTATTTGCAGCCATTATCGAAAAGGTCAACGATAAATATGGGTGGAATGAAACAACATCCTTTGAAAGGGATGGGTTAGTAGAAAAGAAAAACTTGATTATACCGAATGAACGGAAGCAATACTTGCGAGACATTGTGCAAACAGTAAGACGTTACCACGAGAATGCAGAAAAACAAGGTGAGTTTGCCCGCAAGTTATACCAATTAAAGGGGACGGCGGAACAGTTACCACAAGAGGGTAGCGAGCAGATTACAGAACTTGTACAAAAGTATGAAGGTAAGCTGGATTCTGCCAATTTAAAAGCATTGGAAAAATGGGATAAAGTAAAGTCCCGTTACGAGCAAGAGCAAATGACCTATAAGGTGCGAAATAAAGAAATTACGATAGATTTGACGACGGAAAGCCTGGCAGGGCTGAAAATACCGAAAGTAGTATTACCAAACTACCACGATTGGGGCGATCGCCTCGTTTGGTTGTTAAAAGAAAATGTACCAGGAGCATTTCCTTTTACAGCCGGTGTATTTCCGTTTAAACGAAAAGGGGAAGATCCGAAACGACAGTTTGCTGGAGAAGGAACTCCAGTACGAACGAATCGTCGCTTTCATTATTTATCAAAGGATGATGATGCGAAGCGGCTTAGTACGGCATTCGATTCTGTAACTTTGTACGGTCATGATCCAGATGAACGACCAGATATTTATGGCAAAGTAGGAGAAAGCGGCGTTAGTATATGTACCTTGGAAGACATGAAAAAATTATACAGTGGGTTTGATTTATGTGATCCACTCACATCTGTATCGATGACCATTAATGGACCTGCTCCTATTATATTGGCGATGTTCTTCAATACCGCCATAGAACAGCAAGTGGAAAAGTTTGAACAGAAGCACAATCGAAAGCCAAACCATGAAGAATATGAACAAATTAAAGCAGAAACATTAACTGTTGTTCGGGGAACAGTGCAAGCCGATATACTGAAGGAAGATCAAGGTCAAAATACGTGTATTTTTTCAACGGAATTTGCGTTAAGAATGATGGGTGACATTCAAGACTATTTTATTGAACACAATGTACGAAATTACTACTCTGTCTCTATTTCTGGCTATCATATTGCAGAAGCAGGAGCAAATCCTATTACACAGTTAGCCTTTACATTGGCAAATGGGTTTACGTATGTAGAATACTATTTAAGTCGCGGAATGGATATAAATAAGTTTGCACCAAATTTATCATTCTTTTTCTCGAATGGCTTAGATCCGGAGTATACAGTAATTGGCCGGGTTGCAAGAAGAATTTGGTCAATCGTGATGCGGGATAAGTATGGAGCAAATGAACGAAGTCAAAAGTTAAAGTATCACATTCAAACATCAGGACGTTCTCTCCATGCACAAGAAATTGACTTTAATGACATTCGTACAACATTACAAGCTTTAATCGCAATCCAAGATAACTGCAACTCCCTTCATACGAACGCTTATGATGAAGCAATTACTACGCCAACCGAAGAATCCGTACGGCGGGCGATGGCCATCCAAATGATCATTAATAAAGAGTTCGGTTTAACTAAAAACGAAAATTCATTGCAAGGTTCGTTTATCATTGAAAAGTTGACAGATTTAGTAGAGGAAGCAGTCCTGCAAGAGTTTGAGAGGATTAATGAACGTGGCGGCGTACTAGGGGCGATGGAACGTCAATATCAACGTGGGAAAATACAAGACGAATCATTATACTATGAAGGGAAAAAACATTCCGGGGAACTCCCAATTGTAGGTGTGAATACGTACTTAAATCCTAATCCCCCAACAGAAGAAGAAATTAACTCTATGGAGCTTGCTCGAGCATCGAAAGAAGAGAAAGAAGAACAGATTCGTAATCTACGTGAGTTTCAAAAGCGTCACGAACAAGAAGGAAAAGTAGCCTTAGAGAGGCTGAAGCATGTGGCATCGTCTGGTGGGAATATTTTTGCTGAACTGATGGAAACGGTGAAAGTAGCAAGTCTCGGCCAAATTACAAATGCACTATATGAAGTTGGCGGCCAATATCGCCGAAATATGTAAACCTATTATGAGGAGGGTCTATTTTCGTTGATTTCCTCCTCTTTTTTATGATTATTACTGGCATAATTGCTATTATTTTGTATATAATGTATGGTATGGTTGAACTACGACAACATGAGAGCAATGTTTAAAATATATGATTATGATAATGAAAATGATAATGAAAGAAAAAGGGAGTGCTGTTCGTGAGCTTGGAAAAATACACCCAGGAAGATCTTGCCGAATTGTCCATGGTAAATATCGCCATTGAACTTCTATCAGAGGAAAAAAAGGCTATGGACTTTAATGAATTATTTAACACCATAGCTGAAGCGAAAGGTTTTACCCAAGTACAAAAAGAAGAATTCATCGCACAATTTTACACCGACTTAAACATTGACGGCAGGTTCATGACAGTCGGCTCAAATCTATGGGGGTTGAAAAGATGGTACCCTGTAGAGCAAATTGAAGAAGAACTTACGACAACTGTACGTAAGAAAAAGAAGACGAAGAAAACGAAGAAGAAAAAAGAAGTAGAAGAAGTTATTGAAGAAGAAGAAGAGTTCGAAACAGATCTAGATGAAGACATCTTTGATGAAGCAGAAGATGAAGATTTCGGTTTAGATGATGAAGACTTTGGTGAAGATGAAAGTGAAGACGACATTGTCGATGGCGAGAAAGAAGACGAAAGTTTATAAGTTCTTGACTTTCAAACAGGGAACAGATAATATTTTATTTGGGCTCTATTAAAAATGTGTAAACGGCGCTCCCGAATATTATTCGGGGCGCTTTTCTTATTTTTACCATACATATTTGTTAAACGCCCTCCTAACGATAAAAAAAGAGAAGAGGGGTTGAACGATGACAAAATATATATTTGTAACCGGTGGAGTAGTATCTTCATTAGGAAAAGGAATAACTGCAGCTTCATTAGGCAGACTGTTAAAAAATCGCGGATTAGAAGTGACCATTCAAAAGTTTGATCCGTATATCAATGTGGATCCAGGGACAATGAGTCCATATCAGCATGGTGAAGTATTTGTTACGGAAGACGGTGCTGAAACAGATTTAGACTTAGGTCACTATGAGCGTTTTATTGATATTAATTTAAATAAATATAGCAATGTAACTACAGGGAAAATTTATTCTGCGGTCATTCGAAAAGAACGTCGTGGTGAATACTTAGGTGGTACTGTCCAGGTTATTCCGCACATAACGAACGAAATTAAGGAGCGTATTTTCCGTTCCGGAAAAGAAACCGGCGCTGATGTTGTCATTACAGAAATCGGCGGAACAGTAGGGGATATAGAATCCCTTCCGTTTTTAGAAGCGATTCGCCAAATGAAAAGTGATATCGGTAAAGAAAATGTAATGTACATTCATTGTACCCTTGTCCCATACTTAAACGCTGCTGGAGAAATGAAAACAAAACCGACACAACACTCAGTAAAAGAGTTACGTTCTCTCGGTATTCAACCAGATGTAATTGTACTTAGAACAGAACATGCAATTAGTACCGAATTAAAAGAAAAGATTGCACTGTTCGGTGACATTAATGCGAAAGCTGTAATTGAAGCACGCGATTCTGATACGTTATATCAAGTACCACTAGACTTACAAGCACAGGGACTTGACCAACTAACGTGTGAACATTTTGGATTAACATGTCCGGAAGCAGATATGGCTGAGTGGAAACAACTCGTCAACAAAGTGCAACATTTAAAAGGCAAAGTAAACATTGCGTTAGTCGGAAAATATGTTGAGCTGCAAGATGCTTACATATCTGTTGTTGAATCATTAAAGCATGCTGGATATCGTTTTGATGCAGACGTCGATATTACGTGGGTCAATGCAGAGCATGTGAATGAAGAAAATGTAACAGAAAAATTACAAAATGTGGACGGAATATTAGTCCCGGGTGGTTTTGGAGACCGTGGTGTAGAAGGGAAAATCGCAGCTACGAAATTTGCTCGTACGAACAGCATACCATTCCTAGGTATTTGTTTAGGTATGCAATTAGCATCAGTGGAGTTTGCGCGTAACGTAGCCAATTTAAATGGTGCCCATTCAGCTGAAATTAAAGAAGATACACCACATCCGGTCATTGACTTACTACCGGAACAAAAGGACGTCGAGGATTTAGGTGGAACATTACGCTTAGGTGTATATCCTTGTAAATTACAAGAAGGTACAAAAACATATGCGGCATACGAGGATGAAATTGTGTACGAACGTCATCGTCACCGTTATGAATTTAATAATGAATACCGCCAGCAAATGGAACAACATGGATTTATTTTCTCTGGGACGAGCCCTGATGGTCGTTTAGTTGAAATTATTGAACTTAAAGATCACCCATGGTTTGTAGCATCCCAGTTCCATCCGGAATTTAAGTCCAGACCAACAAAACCGCATCCTCTTTTCCGTGATTTTGTAAAAGCATCAATGGATCATAAATAACATGAAAAGGACTTGAATCATCGATTCAAGTCCTTTTCGTGTTGGAAAGATGAACATAAAGTCTATGCAATCCATTGAAGGGATTTTTCTAGTTTTATAGAAACTATTAAAGATAAAGGAATCGGAGAAGGTGATGTATATGGAGAAACGGAAAATATACGTGGTCGATGATCAATTTGGTATTCGTTTATTGCTAAAGGAAATCATCGAAATGGAAGGCCATGAAGTGTATGATTTTGAAACGGGCGGAGACGCACTTCAGCAAATGGAAAGCCAGCAACCTGATCTTTTATTTATTGATTATCGCTTGCCATTGATGAACGGAATCGAGTTAGTAGAAAAAATGACGTTGAAAGGGATTTCCGCACCAATAGTAATGATGAGTGGGCTATCGGAGCAAGATATTGAAGGAAAATCAAAATTTACGAATATAAAACACGTTTTACTCAAACCCTTTAATATTGAAGAGGTAAAACGTATCCTGCAACTTCATTTATCACAATAAACAGCTTCAGAAAATAACTTGTTTTGTTGCACATACATATTGGACTTGGTATTCTATAAAAGTAAAGTAATTTACATAAATTAATCATGTCTCCTCCGAACTACATCGGGGTAGGCATTTTACAACAAAGGAGGAACATATATGCCGTTAGTTTCCATGAAAGAAATGTTAGAAAAAGGGAAAGAAAATGGCTACGCGGTAGGCCAGTTTAATTTAAATAATTTAGAGTATGCACAGGCAATTCTTCAGGCTGCAGAAGAGGAAAAATCTCCAGTAATTTTAGGTGTTTCAGAAGGTGCAGCTCGTTATATGGGTGGATTCAACGTTGTTGTAGCTATGGTTGATTCATTAATGGATGCATATGGTACGACAGTGCCTGTAGCTATTCATCTTGACCACGGATCCAGCTTTGAAAAATGTGCAGAAGCAATTCACGCTGGTTTCACTTCCGTAATGATTGACGGTTCTCACTATCCATTAGAAGAAAACATTGCTCTTACACAAAAAGTGGTTGAACTAGCTCACATTCACGGTGTATCTGTAGAAGCTGAGCTTGGCCGTATCGGCGGACAGGAAGATGATCTTGTAGTTGATGACGCTGAAGCTGCATATGCTATTCCATCTGAGTGTGAAAAATTAGTGGCAGAAACAAATGTCGATTGTTTTGCACCAGCATTAGGCTCTGTCCACGGTCCATATAAAGGGGAACCAAACCTCGGTTTCGACCGTATGGAAGAAGTTCAAAAGTTAACAGGTGTACCTTTGGTACTACACGGTGGAACTGGAATTCCAACAAAGGATATTCAAAAAGCCATTTCACTTGGTACAGCGAAAATTAACGTAAATACTGAGAACCAAATTTCTCAAGGGAAAGCCGTTCGCCAAGTATTAGCGGAAAAGCCGGACCTATATGATCCACGTAAATATTTAGGACCTGGACGTGACGCTATTAAAGAAACTGTTATTGGTAAAATGCGCGAATTCGGTTCCTCAAATAAAGCATAATGTATGAAACGAAAAGGAAAACCGCAAGGAGCGGTTTCCTTTTCGTGTTTTTATATAAATGTCATTAAAGGGGTGCAGGGGAAAATGAAATTTTTTGTTGATACAGCTAACATTGAAGAGATTCGTGAAGCGATTGATTTAGGAGTTCTTGCAGGAGTAACAACCAATCCAAGTCTTGTGGCAAAAGAGAATATCTCATTCCATGACCGGTTACGGGAAATTACAAAGGAAGTTGACGGTTCTGTTAGTGCAGAAGTTATTTCTGAAGACAGTAAGGGTATGTTAGAAGAAGCTGAAACATTAGCGGCAATTGCACCAAACATTACAATTAAAGTGCCGATGACTCTCGAAGGGTTAAAAACGGTGAAAGTGTTAAGTGAAAAGAACATTAAAACAAACGTAACGTTAATCTTCTCCGCAAATCAAGCATTACTTGCTGCAAGAGCAGGTGCTACATACGTCTCTCCATTTTTAGGTAGACTTGATGACATCGGTCATGATGGTATGTCCTTAATTGCTCAAATTTCAGAGATCTTTACCCGCCATAATATTGAAACAGAAATCATTGCTGCTTCTATACGCCATCCAATGCACGTAACTGAATCCGCATTACACGGAGCACATATTGCAACAGTTCCACTAAAAGTACTAAAACAGCTCGTGAAGCATCCACTCACAGACCAGGGTATAGAGAAGTTTCTAACCGATTGGAACAACCAAAAAAAGGCATGAAAACTGTAACAACTGTACATCCTAACATTAAGAGGATTTAACTGACAGAAAAGAGGAGCGTTTTTAATGGAGAAATTGCTTATTGAAGGTGGCAATACTTTAAGAGGGCAAGTTCGTGTTAGTGGCGCAAAAAATAGCGCAGTTGCTCTGCTTCCGGCAACTATTTTAGCGAATGGCCCTGTTACCATTGAGGGATTGCCAAACATATCAGATATTCAAATTTTGAAAGACCTACTAGAAGAAATTGGCGGGAAAACATCTCAAACTGGACAAGATGTAACCATCGATCCTTCAACAATGGTCTCCATGCCATTACCAAATGGAAAGGTAAAAAAGCTTCGCGCATCTTACTACTTTATGGGGGCGATGTTAGGGCGTTTTAAAAAAGCGGTCATCGGTTTACCGGGCGGCTGTAACCTTGGGCCAAGACCGATTGACCAACATATTAAAGGCTTTGAAGCGTTAGGAGCTAAGGTAACGAATGAGCAGGGAGCTGTGTATTTACGGGCAGATGAATTAGTTGGAGCACGTATCTACCTGGATGTCGTAAGTGTCGGTGCGACGATTAACATTATGTTAGCTGCTGTTCGTGCTAAAGGAAAAACAATTATTGAAAATGCTGCTAAAGAGCCTGAGATCATCGATGTAGCCACATTACTAACGAGTATGGGGGCGAAAATTAAAGGTGCTGGTACAGATGTGATCCGGATTGAAGGTGTTGATACGTTAAACGGCTGCCAACATACAATCATACCAGACCGAATTGAGGCTGGCACTTATACGATAATCGCTGCAGCGAAAGGTGAAGAAGTTTTAATCGATAATGTTATCCCGACCCATTTAGAGTCCCTTATTGCAAAATTGCGGGAAATGGGTGTCATTATCGAAACGAAGGATGACCAAATGCTCGTCAAAGGTAACTGTAAGATGAAAAGTGTTGATATAAAAACACTAGTATATCCAGGTTTTCCAACCGATTTACAACAACCGTTTACGACTTTGTTAACAAAAGCAGAAGGTACTGGCATTATTACAGATACAATTTATCAGGCTCGATTTAAACATATCGACGAATTACGGAGAATGAACGCTGAAATTAAAGTAGAGGGAAGTTCAGCTGTCATTTCAGGCCCGGTTACACTTGAAGGAGCAAAAGTAAAAGCAAGTGATTTGCGTGCAGGTGCTGCTCTTGTTGCGGCAGGATTAATTGCTGATGGTGTTACCGAAATCATTGGTGTTGATCATATCGATCGTGGCTATGAAGATTTAACCGCCAAGCTTGAGTCAATTGGCGCAAAAATTTGGCGGGAAACAATGACAGAAGAAGAAATAGAACAATTTCAAAACTCATAAAAACATTACATCAAGGGGGAACAGGCTTTAAGTAGGGGGAGGAGAACGAAGAAAATGGAAAGAAGTTTAACGATGGAATTAGTGCGAGTTACAGAAGCGGCTGCATTAGCCTCTGCTCGATGGATGGGGCGTGGAAAAAAGGATGAGGCTGACGACGCTGCAACATCCGCAATGCGTAGTGTTTTTGATACGATTCCGATGAAAGGTACTGTCGTAATCGGTGAAGGGGAAATGGATGAAGCGCCGATGTTATATATCGGAGAACGCCTTGGAAACGGATACGGACCACGTGTAGACGTTGCAGTTGATCCGCTGGAAGGAACGAATATCGTTGCCCAAGGAACGTGGAATGCGCTGGCCGTTTTGGCGGTAACAGACCACGGCAAAATGTTACATGCTCCTGATATGTATATGAATAAAATCGCTGTCGGCCCTGAGGCAGTTGGGAAGGTAAATATAAATGCTTCTGTAACAGATAATTTACAAGCAGTTGCGAGAGCAAAAGGAAAAGATGTAGAGGATATTGTTGCGACTGTTTTAAATCGTAAACGACATGAAAAGATTATTCATGAAATTCGTGAAGCTGGTGCCCGTATTAAACTCATCCCAGATGGAGATGTTGCAGCAGCGATTAATACAGCCTTTGACCATACTGGTGTTGATATTTTGTTCGGTATAGGTGGTGCACCTGAAGGAGTCCTGGCAGCCGTTGGGTTGAAATGCCTCGGTGGAGAGTTGCAGGGGCAGCTAGTACCACAAAATGACGAAGAAAGACGTCGTTGCTTAGAAATGGGAATTGATGATGTAAATAAAGTATTAACGATGGAAGATTTGTGTGGCGGCGATGATGCCATTTTCACAGCTACAGGTGTGACAGATGGTGAATTGCTAAAAGGTGTCCAATATAAGGGGACAAAAGCGACAACTGAAACCGTCGTTATGCGGGCAAAATCCGGAACAGTACGCTTTATTGATGGGAACCATAGCTTGAAAAAGAAACCGAATTTAGTCATAAAAGAATAACCGGTCTTAGCACTGGTTATTCTTTTCCAATCTTATAAATTTGGAATTTCACTAAAATTCTATTGAATAAAGATGTCTTTTATGGTTAAAATTATAATGTTTGTATGAGAGGAAAAACATTACCCCATCCTTTATGGACTTCTACTCTCACTTCATGAACATCTCCCGACTTTTTAGTCTCGTAATGATTGATTCATAATTTTATATTTTACAATTGAAAAAAATAAGAGTGGTGATAGTGTGTCGGAAATGACAATACGGGAACTTGAGACGTTAACGTTGAAAGAGTTATATGCTCAAGCCCGTGATTACAAAATTTCCTATTATGGAAAATTAACAAAGAAAGAATTAATTTTTGCTATTTTGAAAGCACAAGCTGAAAAAGATGGCTACTTATTTATGGATGGAATTTTAGAAATTATTCCTTCAGAAGGCTTTGGCTTTTTACGTCCAATAAATTACTCTCCAAGTGCAGAAGATATTTACATATCTGCATCTCAAATCCGTCGATTTGATTTACGCAATGGTGACAAAGTATCAGGTAAAGTCAGACCTCCGAAGGATAACGAACGTTATTACGGACTTTTGCACGTTGGTGCGGTGAATGGGGAGGATCCGGAAACGGCGAAGGAACGAGTTCACTTTCCAGCGTTAACGCCATTATATCCAGATCGTTTAATGCAATTGGAAACGGAAAGTAAAAAGCTTTCAACTCGAATTATGGATTTAATGTCTCCGGTCGGGTTTGGTCAACGTGGTCTCATTGTTGCTCCCCCTAAGGCAGGGAAAACGATGTTATTAAAGGAAATTGCCAATAGTATTTCCACTAACCATCCTGAGGCGAAACTAATTATTTTATTAGTGGATGAACGCCCAGAGGAAGTTACAGACATTGAGCGTTCTGTTCATGAGGATGTAGATGTTGTAAGTTCCACATTTGATGAAGTGCCAGAAAACCACATTAAAGTTTCTGAACTTGTGTTAGAAAGAGCGATGCGACTCGTTGAACATAAACGTGATGTCATTATTTTAATGGACAGTATAACAAGACTTGCTAGAGCTTATAACCTCGTTATTCCACCGAGTGGACGTACACTGTCAGGTGGTATTGACCCAGCAGCATTCCATCGTCCAAAGCGTTTCTTTGGTGCTGCTAGAAACATAGAAGAGGGCGGAAGTATGACGATCTTAGCAACTGCCCTTGTTGATACTGGTTCACGTATGGATGATGTTATTTATGAGGAATTTAAAGGTACAGGTAATATGGAACTTCACTTAGATCGTAGTCTTGCAGAAAGAAGAATTTTCCCTGCGTTGGATATCCCTCGTTCTGGAACGAGAAAAGAAGAACTATTATTGCCGAAGGCGAACTTAGAGAAGATGTGGGCAATCCGTAAAATGATGGGCAACTCCCATGACTTTGTAGAACGTTTCCTCCGTAGAATGAGAACGACAAAAAATAACGAAGAATTCTTCCAGAAATTAGAGGAAGACATGAAAGGGAACGCGTCTACACGGAGGTCGTAACGGGTTAAATGGACCTTGCAAAAAAAATATGTGCCTGTTATAATCACTCTATGTGAGTTTCGATAACAAACTTCAACATAACCGCACTGCGGTTTCGACAATAACTCTGTTTCCGAAGGATTCAGGGCGAAAAGGAGTGGAAGAACATGAAACAAGGAATTCATCCAGAATACAGAAAAGTTGTTTTTCTTGATACTAGCTCAGATTTCAAATTTTTGAGCGGATCAACACAAACTTCTGAAGAAACAATTGAGTGGGAAGATGGAAACACATATCCATTAATTCGCGTAGAAATTAGTTCTGCTTCTCATCCATTCTACACTGGTAAGCAAAAAGCTGATAAAGTTGGCGGACGTGTAGATCGTTTCAAGAAGAAATACAACATGAATTAATCTTTAAACATTCAATATTTAGAAACAGGCAAATTTGCTTTATTTGCCTGTTTTTTTATTCGGATAAACGTGATCAATACTAGAAATACTATACATGTGAGCTTTGGAAAGGGGAGGCCTACCGGTGTATGAAATGAACCAAAACGGATGGCTTGAAACGATTTGTGGAAGTATGTTCTCAGGTAAGTCTGAAGAGTTAATACGGAGAGTGCGTAGAGCAACATACGCCAAATTAGCAGTAAAAGTTTTTAAGCCGGTGATTGATAATCGCTACGCAGAGGAAGCGGTCGTATCCCATGACGGAGCTTCAGTTGTTGCAAAACCGATTGAACGTTCTATTGATATATACGATTACATAGACGAAAACGTTGATGTAATTGGCATAGATGAAGTCCAATTTTTTGACGAGCGTATCGTTGAGGTGACACAAGATTTAGCAGATAGAGGATACCGCGTCATTGTTGCTGGTCTTGATTCCGATTTTCGTGGTGAGCCCTTTGGTCCTGTTCCGAGGCTCATGTCGTTAAGCGAATCAGTCACAAAATTAAATGCAATATGTCCTATCTGTGGTTCGCCAGCGAGCCGTACTCAAAGACTAATCGATGGTAAACCAGCATCCTATGATGATCCTGTCATTTTAGTCGGAGCATCAGAGTCATATGAACCGAGATGTCGTCATCACCATGAAGTACCTAATAAGCCTATGATTAGCACACCTTTGCAACAAGTGACGGGAAAATAAAAAAGGTTGCTGGATTTTATCCGGCAGCCTTTTTTTCGCGTGTTTTGACGGTTCCTTTTCCCTATAATATAATGATAATGTTCAACAGAAAATGAGGTGTATTTCATTGTTAGATAAATTACATGCTTTAGAAGATCGTTATGAAAAGTTAAATGAATTGTTGAGTGACCCCGAAGTCATTAACGATACGAAAAAGTTAAGAGAATATTCGAAGGAACAGGCTGACCTGCAAGAGGTTGTTGACGCCTACCGCCAATATAAAGATGTAACAACACAATTAGACGACGCAAAAGCGATGTTAGAAGATCAACTAGATGATGATATGCGCGATATGGTAAAAGATGAAATTAGTGAACTTTCAACTGAGAAGGAAGAGTTGGAAGAGCGCTTGAAAATCTTGTTAATTCCGAAGGACCCTAATGATGATAAAAACGTTATTATGGAAATTCGTGGAGCTGCCGGTGGGGAGGAAGCAGCGTTGTTTGCCGGAAGCTTATACCGCATGTACTCCCGTTATGCCGAGGCACAAGGTTGGAAAACGGAAATTCTTGAATATCATGAATCAGATATGGGTGGATATAAAGAAATTATTTTCATGATTAATGGGCAAGGTGCCTTCTCCAAACTGAAGTATGAAAATGGAGCACACCGTGTACAACGTGTACCCGAAACAGAATCAGGTGGACGTATTCATACATCAACGGCTACAGTTGCCGCCCTTCCTGAAGCAGAAGATGTAGAAGTAGATATCCACGAAAAGGATATTCGTGTGGATACATTCGCTTCTAGTGGACCTGGAGGACAGAGTGTTAATACAACGATGTCTGCTGTACGTTTAACCCATATGCCTACAGGAATTGTTGTTTCCATCCAAGATGAAAAGTCACAAATTAAAAACAAAGAGAAAGCGATGAAAGTACTGCGAGCGCGTATTTACGAGAAATTTCAACAAGAAGCCCAAGCAGAATATGATGAAACACGCAAGTCTGCGGTAGGCTCTGGTGACCGTTCCGAGCGTATTCGTACGTATAACTATCCACAAAACCGTGTAACAGATCACCGTATTGGATTGACGATTCAAAAATTAGACCAAATTTTAGAAGGTAAATTGGATGAAATTACTGAAGCGTTAATTATCGAAGAGCAAACGAAAAAGCTGGAGGAAATTGGTGGGTAACATGGCGGATTTTCAAAAAATATGGGAAGCCCGAAGATGGGCTTCTCTTTTTTTAAAAGAGCATAGTCGGGAAGCGAATGTTGTGGATATCTTGTTGATGCATCATTTACAACTTTCAAAAGCACAGTTATTAAGTGTCTTGCAGGAGGAATTCCCGGAAGAAAAGAGAGACATATTCATCCACCAGATTACTGAATATGGACTCAAAGGGGTTCCGGTTCAACATTTAATCGGTTATGAATACTTTTACGGGCGCAAGTTTTCCGTAAATAGGCATGTGTTAATCCCTCGTCCTGAAACAGAGGAATTAGTGCAATTAGTGTTACAAGAGGTGGAAAGGCGTTACGCAACAAATCGTGTTGTCAAATGTGTGGATATTGGAACAGGGAGCGGTGTAATAGCCGTAACACTGAAAAAGGAACAACCATCGTTAGAAGTAGCAGCGATTGATATCTCGGCTGATGCCTTATCCGTAGCGAAAGGGAATGCAAAGAACCACGAAGTGGACATCGCATTTTACGAAGGTAGTTACCTGCAACCACTCATTGATGAACAGGAAGAAGTAGACGTTATCGTTTCCAATCCCCCTTACATTCCAAACGAGGATGAACGAACATTGGTGGATACCGTAAAAGATTATGACCCCCACCTAGCTCTATTTGGTGGTGAGGATGGCTTGAACAGTTACCGTACAATCGTAATGCAGTCTCATTCGGTGTTACGCCAAAATGGACTTATTGCTTTTGAAATTGGCTATAACCAAGGACAAGATGTATGCCAAATCATTCAAGCACAATATAAGGATGCTAAACCGAAAATCGTACAAGATATTAACGGCAAAGACCGTTTCGTTTACTGTTGGATACAGTAATCGGAACGGTTTTTCTATCAATCTATAAAAATTGCAAGTTTTATGTTTAAATCTCGTATCCTTGCCCATACTGTGAGTAAAAGGACGTTTGAAAGGGGCAGGAATAAAATGAGACAGGCTTTGTTTTTATTTTTAGTTATCTTTATCTTGTTTATCAATCCTTCAAAAGGATATGGCAATAGTAATGAAGGTGCAGATTATGGAAAAATACCCGAAGAGTCAATTCGTTTACGTATTTTAGCAAACTCCAATGCGGATGTTGATCAACAGGTTAAACGGTTAATTCGAGACGAGATTAATAAAGAAATTACAAATTGGGTAGAGGAGTTAGTATCTATTGATGATGCTCGAGCATTAATTCAGCAACGTTTAGATCGTATTGATGTAATTGTAGGTGAAGTATTAAAAGAACATAATATCGAACAGTCTTATGACGTTGAATATGGAAATGTATCCTTCCCTACAAAATTGTACGGCGATTTTGTTTATCCAGCGGGAGAATATGAGGCAATCCTCGTTACACTTGGAGATGGAAAAGGTGACAATTGGTGGTGTGTTTTATTCCCTCCATTATGCTTTTTAGACTTTTCTGATGGTACGACTGTTGCTACAACAGTAGAGGGAGAAGAAGATGTCGAAGTTAGTGATAAGCAAAAGGTAGAAGTAAAGTTCTTTGTGATTGAGTGGATCGAAAAACTACTTACGCTGTTCTCATAGAGAAAAAAATAGATTTCTTTGCATAATGCCATTTCTCTGTTCATAGAGTAGTGATAGATATTTGATGGAGGAGTGGTGATATGGTAGAAATTGTCCCGGCAAAACATGATCGTTTAGCGAAGTTAGAATCGTTTTTCGGCCAACATTGGCAAAAGCAAGATCGGAAAGACGAATTATATCAATATGGACGTTACATTAAAGTAAAGGGAACAAGTTGTGGATTTTTTGCACTCGTACCGTTCGGTGAAAAGGAAGGACAATTACGTACATTATACTTAACAGAAGCGTTTAATCCTGGTCTCATTATGGTTATGATTGATTGGATTAAAGAAGACGCCCAAAAGAACGGATATTCAAGACTGTGGGTAGAAAGCAAAGATCAAAATCGGGAGACATTGTTTAAAACGTGGGGTTTTGAAAAACAAGCAAATCCACAGGATCAACAGAAAAAATGGTGGACGTTAAAATTAGAGTTATCAACAACTGTGGATAAGTCCTGTTGATATCTTGTGAAAAACTCCTCAGGGAGTTTTTATATATAAAGGCGGAACGTCTATGTTCCGCCTTTTGTTATATCTTTTATTTGCATTAGCAGCATCGTACAACAATGTTTTTATAGCCCCTGGAAAGGGTTCAGCGATTAGAATATGATGTAATCATTTAGACTGGTAGAAAAAAATTGGCTCACTTGTGGAAAACTACGGGATAACGTTTCGAATGGATTAACTTCAATTACCCTAGTCAAAAAAGAAGACAAAGGATTTTTGAACAACTTCACAGTTCGCCCCATTGCTATTTTTAAGTAGTATTTTAATTAAGTAACCACTCCAACATAAAAAATGAGTGTGGGTAACTGGACAACGGCTGATGTTTGTAACACGATGGAGTGGAATCGTGACATCATTGCCTTTTTCGAAAAAAACCGATATAAAAATTTATGATAAAACTTGCCCTGAAATGTAGAACAAGCGCATAATAAGCAATAGAGCAATATAGACGGAAGGAGAATCACCGTGAGTCGTTATGATAAAACCCACTATTGGAAAGTTGATATAAATACTGTATCCGTAGAGGATCCGAATATACAAGAAGCAGCGATTGCGTTACGAAAAGGAGAAGTAGTGGCTTTCCCGACCGAAACCGTTTATGGATTAGGGGCAGATGCTACTAAATATGATGCAGTACAAAAAATTTTTTCCGCAAAAGGTCGCCCATCCGATAATCCACTTATTGTCCACATAGGGGATAAAAATCAAATCTCTGAATTGGCATTAGATATAAAAAAACATGCATTCAAGTTAATGGACACCTTTTGGCCGGGTCCGTTAACGATTATCGTGAAAGAAAAGCGGGTTTGTGCAGAAAATGTAACAGCAGGACTGAATACAGTCGGCATTCGCATACCTGACCATCCTGTAGCCCTTGCTTTGCTTCAAGCGAGTCAGCTACCTGTTGCTGCACCTAGTGCCAATCGATCTGGTAAGCCGAGTCCAACAACGGCAAACCATGTCCTTCAAGATTTATCGAATCGAATCTTTGGTGTATTAGATGGTGGCCCAACGGGAATAGGGGTTGAATCAACGGTTATAGACTGTACAGAAGATATTCCCGTTATTTTACGTCCCGGCGGAATAACGTTAGAAGCGATTCGTGAAGTGATTGGTGACGTTATATATGATAGTGCTTTGTATCGTGATGATCAAAAACCGAAGTCTCCTGGGATGAAGTATGCTCACTATGCACCAAATGCCCCTCTCTGGATTGTCGAAGGTGGAGTAGAGACCTTGCAAAAACAAATTAATGAACTAACTGAACGAGGGAAAAAGGTTGGTGTGATGGTAAGTGATGAGCATGTTCCTCATATTTCGGCAGACATCGTTCAAAGTTGCGGTTCGAAAGCCCATTTAGAGGAGGTAGCATCAAAGCTTTATGATGTATTACGGTCGTTTGATCAGCTGGAGGCCGATATTATCCTGGCTGAACCCTTTCCATATGAAGGTATAGGTGAAGCGGTGATGAACCGACTATTGAAAGCAGCCTCCCACGTTGTAAAACTTTAAGTTTATCCTTCTAAAATATTCCCCCCTTGCATATATTGGATTTAGCATGTCCGAGGGGGGTTATAATGGGTTCACATATAATCGGAGAATGGTTAACATTATCAATCATGGCAGTTGCCCTTGGAATGGATGCCTTTTCTGTCAGCTTAGGATTGGGAATGGCGTACTTCCGTTTAAAGAAAATTTTTTTTATCGGAATTCTTATCGGTTTATTTCACGTCATTATGCCTTCGATAGGGATGGTTCTTGGTCTCTTCTTTTCGGCCAAGCTTGGTAATATAGCCGCAATTATTGGAGGAGTATTGTTAATTATTTTAGGTATACAAATGTTCCTATCCTCTTTTTCAGAAGAACGGGAAATTAAATTGAGCAGTCGCATTAGCATATTATTGTTTGCGTTGACCGTAAGTTTGGACAGCTTTTCAGTAGGATTAAGTTTAGGTATGACAGGATCCCATACAGTTATTGCACTCTTTTTATTTGGTGTTATCACGACTATACTAACTTGGGTCGGTTTTATATTGGCGAGAAAGGTTAGTCATCTGTTTGGATCCTATAGTGAAATGTTAGGTGGAAGTGTGCTTTTCGCCTTCGGATTACAGTTGGTTTTTTCATAAACGGAATATACGAAAGGGACGTTAACGAATAACGTCCCTTTTTGTTGCATCAGTCTATGATATGGTATAGTTTTCATAGAACGAGGAGCGGAGGTACAAAATATGAAAAATGTCTTATTTGTCTGTACCGGGAATACATGTAGAAGTCCAATGGCAGAAGCATTACTTAAGGAAAAATCCGATTCAATACAAGTAAAATCGGCAGGTATATTTGCAGCCAAACAAATGCCGGCAGCACCAGATGCATTAAAAGCGCTTCATAGTCATGGGATTTCATTTCAACATTATTCCCAACCAGTAACAAGAGAACTATTAGAATGGGCTGACGTAATCTTAACGATGACGACACAACATAAACAAAGCTTACTACAACAATACTCACAGTTTAGTGAG
Source organism: Salirhabdus salicampi (assembly GCF_024259515.1). Taxonomy (NCBI): domain Bacteria; kingdom Bacillati; phylum Bacillota; class Bacilli; order Caryophanales; family Bacillaceae; genus Salirhabdus; species Salirhabdus salicampi. The sequence continues at coordinate 290,833 of NZ_JANBWE010000003.1, forward strand.
AAAATATTTACGTTAAAAGAATATGTTGACGATGAGCAAACAAATATTTGGAATAAACTAAAAGAAGCTTACACAGAGTTAGAGGAAAAACGGTTAAAACTACTTCGAAATAACTTAACCAATGCAGAAATTGAACAACAATTACAGGAAGATATTACGAAGATTCGCCTCTTAGAGAGTAAAATGGATAGTGTTGATATTCAAGACCCTATTGGTCAAGGGATAGACGTTTATGAAAAAACTTTGGCAGAACTTGAAAAAAATATTGAACTCCTCATCAATAAGTTAGAAAATAAAGATAAGTAAGGAAAAGATTTCATATTGGCAGTGGAAACAAAAGGGAGTGTAAAACGTGAAAATAGTAATAGCATCAGATCATGGAGGCATCAACCTTCGTGAAGAGATTGCAGGACTGCTAAAAGAAATGAATATTGCCTATGTAGATATGGGGTGTGACTGCGAAGAATCAGTCGATTATCCAGACTACGGTATTCCAGCAGCAGAAAAGGTGGCACAAGGAGAATTTGATTTAGGCATATTGATATGCGGAACAGGAATTGGTATGTCAATTGCAGCGAACAAAGTAAAAGGGGTACGTTGTGCGCTTGTACATGATGTGTTTAGTGCAAAAATGACGAAAGCACATAATGATGCAAACGTCATAGCGATGGGCGAACGTGTTATCGGACCAGGCCTGGCAAAGGAAATTGTGAAAGCGTGGCTGGAAACTGAATTTGAAGGTGGTCGTCACCAAAATCGTATTGGGAAAATTGCCGATTATGAACAGAAGACAATATAAAAGGTACCCTCTCTTAGGAGTGAGGTGAAAAGATGATTGAAGATATTCAAGCTCATACAAGGGACATTGTACAAGAGTGGCTTCGTTCGGATTTGTTAAAACCGAATCAGCTGTTAGTAGTCGGATGCTCCACTAGTGAAATCGCTGGTGAAAACATTGGCACATCGGGAAGTGAAATTATTGCACGTGCTGTCTATGATGAATTGAAGGTACTACAACGAGAGGCATCGATCGAGTTAGTTTTTCAATGCTGTGAACATTTAAATCGTGCTCTTGTGGTGGAAGAAGAGGTGGCGCTAAAACACCAATTCAGTATCGTGTCAGTCATTCCTGTACCAAGTGCTGGCGGTTCTATGGCATCATATGCTTTTCAGCAGTTCGAACAGCCAGTTGTTGTAGAATCACTAAAAGCAGATGCTGGAATTGACATTGGAAATACGCTAATTGGCATGCACTTAAAACCTGTTGCCGTCCCGTTGCGCTTTGCTAGACGAAACATTGGTTCCGCGAATGTGATAAACGCTCGTACACGTCCAAAATTAATTGGAGGAAATCGGGCTATTTATACAGAAGAAGAAGCTATAAAAAAAAGAAGCGACAGTCATGGAAGATGACGTAAAAGGAGGAGAATAAATGGATCAATTAAAAAACGTTGACCCAGAAATTTTCAAAGCGGTGGAAGATGAACGAAAACGTCAGCAAGACAACATAGAATTAATTGCATCAGAGAACTTTGTATCCGAGGCAGTATTACAAGCAGCAGGATCCGTTTTAACAAACAAATATGCAGAAGGGTACCCGAACCGTAGGTATTATGGGGGCTGTGAATTTGTAGATGATGCGGAAAACTTAGCCCGTGATCGTGCAAAACAACTCTTTGGTGCAGATCATGCGAACGTCCAACCCCATTCTGGAGCTCAAGCAAACATGGCAGTATATTTTACTGTACTTCAGCCTGGGGATACAGTTCTAGGAATGAACTTAAGTCACGGTGGACATTTAACTCACGGTAGTCCAGTGAACTTCAGTGGGACATTATATAAATTTGAAGAGTACGGTGTAGATGAAAAAACAGAAGAAATCGATTACGATGCTTTACTGAAGCAAGCAAAAGAAGTAAAGCCGAAGTTAATCGTAGCTGGAGCCAGTGCTTATCCACGTGAAATCGACTTCAAAAAGTTCCGTGAAATTGCTGATGAAGTGGGAGCTTACTTGTTGGTAGATATGGCTCATATCGCGGGGTTAGTAGCGACAGGAATACATCCAAGCCCAATTCCCCATGCTCATTTTGTTACGACAACAACACATAAGACGTTGCGAGGACCTCGTGGTGGTATGATTTTATGTAAAGAGGAATTTGCAAAGAAAATAGATAAATCGGTATTCCCTGGTATGCAGGGCGGGCCCCTTATGCACATCATTGCAGCTAAGGCGGTAGCGTTCAAAGAAGCATTAGGTGAGGATTTCAAAACATATACGAAAAATATCGTGTCAAATGCAAAACGTCTGGGAGAAGCTTTAACTAAAGAAGGGTTTCGCCTTGTCTCTGACGGTACGGATAATCACCTTCTACTGTTAGATGTGAAAAAGATAGGATTAACTGGAAAAGTTGCCGAAAAAGCTCTGGATGAAGTAGGAATCACAGTAAATAAAAACACCATCCCATTTGATGAAGAAAGTCCGTTCGTAACTAGTGGTATCCGGATTGGAACGGCAGCTGTAACGACGAGAGGGTTTGGTGAAGAGGAAATGGATGAAATTGCATCCATAATGTCCTTTACGTTGCAAAACCACGAAGATGAAGAAAAGTTAAAAGAGGCGAAAGAAAGAGTAACTGAATTAACCAGAAAATTCCCGTTATATGAAAGATAAGAGGCATCCCCTGCTTGGGGATGTTTTTTTGTGTAATATATTAAATATTATACTAACATTGGAATGAAAAACCATATAATGACAAATAATAGTAAGCAAAGTCTGAAAATACGCAATACATTTACTTTTTACAGTGCTGTTTCCAAATAGAAATTATCCTTATATAATAATGTAAGCATTACATATTCTAGGAGGATTAAGGATGAAAAAATTCATTACAGTGTTAACTATATCAGCACTTGCTGTTTTATTGTTAGCTTGCCAACAGGAAGAACAACAACCAGAAGCTGATCCGAAAGCAGAAAAGTCAGCTCTTTTAAACAACCACCTACAAGTCGCAAGTAAAGTACGTGACGGTTACCAAGCAATTAGCGCATATGAAAGCGCGACAGAAGAAGATGCCGAGGCCTTAACTGAAGAAACCATTGCGGCTATTTCAGAAACTATTGAAAAGCTTGAGTCGTTTGAGCATGTTGAAGGTTTAAGTGAAAGTGATCAAGAGGCTTTTGAAGAAGCAGTGAATGAAGTGAAAGAAGCTTTTGCTGTATATCAGAGTGAAATTGAACATACAGAAGAGCCTAATTTTGAAGAAGCGGTTGCACATTTGGAAGCATATAACGAAATCGTTGGGGACCTTTTTGAATCCCGCGATATGTTAGCTCCTGATTTAATCGCTGAAATTCAGTAAGGTTAGAAATGTAAAACCCCGCTATTTGAATAGCGGGGTTTTATTATTTCTTCTGTTGAAACGCTTCAACTTGGGTAAGGATAGCTTGAGCTAACGGATGATTTTCTTCTAATTCACATATTTTTTGAATCGTTGCTGATACACCTTGGTCTCGAATTGATTTTTGTAATTCTACAGACTCCCCATCATGAACATCATCATAAAGTAAAGCAGCAGCAATCCCTTTCGTTAAGTTCATGGGTGTTGTTTCAAACATGTCGTAATATTGCTTAGCGGGGGAGATAAGCCGGTCATTCGGTCCTAGTTTGCGAATCGGCGCCCTTCCAACTCGGGTTAATTCGTCCGACAGATGACGGTTTTGGTAACGGGCTACAATTTTCAGTATATATTCTTCATGCTGTTTCTTCGTAAACCCATACTTTTCAATAAGGACAGCACCTGACTCCTTAAGAGCACCTAAAACGGATTGATACACACTTCGATCATCAATCGCTTCTTTTACGGTCTTATACCCATATTGATAGCCGATATAAGATACGATCGCATGTCCGGTATTAACAGTGAACAATTTTCGTTCAATATAAGGGGTTAAGTCTTGTACGTATGTGATGCCGTTTACAGGAGGTACATCCCCGACCGTTGCGGTTTCCTCTACGACCCATTCGTAAAACGGCTCTACTGATACTAAGAGCTTGTCTTCATTCGTTTGATTAGGAACGATTCGGTCGACAGCAGCATTTGGAAATGCGAATAACTGATCAAACTGCTTTTGCTCTTCTTCACTAGCTTTGTCATAAACATGTTCCTTTAAAAACGCACTTCCACCAATCATATTTTCGCAAGCGATAATGTTTAATGGTTTGCTCGTATCGTGAGACCGTTTACTTAGTCCTTTGTACATAAGCTCAGCAATAATTGGTAATATATTTGGTCCGACCGCAGTTGTGACTAAATCTGCTTTGGCAATAGCCTCAACTACTTGTTCGGGCTCTGTCAGACTATTAAGTGCAGAAACGTTCCGAATCTTCTCAGCATGGTTTCCTTCATCCGCTAATACAACAGTATATTCTTTCCGTTTATTTAGAAGGTCAACGATTTCTTCATTGACGTCTACAAAGGTTACGTCGTAACCGGATTTTGATAACAATCCTCCAATGAAACCTCTCCCAATATTTCCTGCTCCGAAATGGACGGCTAACATATTAATTCACCTCATGAAATAGTTGTAAGATTTCTTCTGCGTTGCCAGCGTTAACGAGTTTCTGGATGTTCTCTTCCTCAGAACATACAACTGCAATGTTTGATAGAATATCTAGATGCTCGCCATCCTTACCAGCTATGCCAATTAAGATTTTGACTATGTTGCCATCACCAAAGTCTACCCCTTCCGGTACTTGGATTATGGCAATACCTGAAGCTAACACTTCCTGTTTAGCATCTTCGGTTCCGTGTGGAATAGCTACGAAGTTCCCCATATAGGTAGACGTTAATTCCTCACGTTCCAGCATTTTCTCAATATAGGAAGGCTTCACATATCCTTTTTCAACTAATAATTCTCCGGTTTTACGAATAGCCTCTTCCTTTGATTCGATCTTTGCGCCAACTACAATATTGTCTGTTGATAAAATGGATAATGTCATGGGTGGTACACTCCTATTCATTCATTTTTTCTTTTATAAAAAGTGATAGTTCTTCAGCGAGATATGAAAATAGCTGTTGTTCATTTCCTTGTTCAAATTGGTGAATGGTTTTATCATCGCGAATAATGGATGCACTCACCTGGCTTAATACTTCCAACCCTTCTTCTTGTATGTGTTCTGGTGCAACAAGTAACAATAAACGTTCCATCTGAACTTTACGATCATCCATACCTTCAATTTCTAGCGGGTTTTGAAGCTGATAAACGGTAAAGGATGGAGCTGCAACAGATGAGCTGCGGGTGTGGTATAAACTTAGCGATGTATCTGGTATACCAAGTCCACCTATCTGTTCACGTTTTATTAAATCCTCTACAACATGTTTAGAATCTGTTACCATTCCTGCTATCTGTAAAGATGAACAAGCATTCGACAATACTTCACGCAAAGTATGTCCCTGGATGGTTGAAAGTTGAAATGATTGTAATAATGTTAAAGTCGTATCGTTATAGACTTTCATTCGGTTAAGTTTCTGGATATGTTCATTACGATCCATGTTTTTCTCTTGTGTTACAGTACTTATGGAACGGTTATCTTTATTTTGTTTTTCTTGAATTTTTGCCTTAATTTTTTCGATATCTTCCTTTGATAGAAATGGGCTAACTAATACGTAATCATGAACCGATTCTAGTGGAATCGTTGAAACAATTAAGTCATAGTTTTCCAATGATTGCTGATCGATTTCAAACATAGACTTGTTCGTAATAGTAGACAGGTTAGGAAACTCGTTTTGCAGCTTTGTTGCTAAAACTTTAGAAGTACCAATGCCGCTTGAGCAGACGACAAGTACATTTCCGCGAAATACGGTTTCTCCTTTTATTAAAGCGGAAGCAAAGTGCATAACAATATAGCCGATTTCGGTGTCTGGAACGTGCAAATCCGGCAAGCATTCGTGAATGCCTTTTTTTACGATAGTGAACAAATCTTCATAATCTTGTTGGATTCGGTCTAATAAAGGATTTGATATTCCCATATTCTGTTTTAGTCGATAGATAGCCGGCCGTAAGTGGGTAACAAGCCCTTGGAATAAAGACAAGTTTTCCCCTAAGTTTTCATTCACCTGTTTTCCGACATAATTAATCAGCTGCTGTGCAACAATGCCAATGCTCATATCATCTAAAAAGTCCCCTTGGTCATGTCGTAATTTTGCACCTAACAGGTGCATTGTTATATAACCGACCTCACCTTCGGAGATGGATAGTTGAAAAGTATCTTCTAAACGTTTAACTAACGTTTGGGCAACATGTTGTTCCTTCGTCTCTTTAATACTTTCCAAATAATCATCATTAAAGAGAATGTTCTCCCCTTGTTGAATTCGCTCTATCGCTAATGCAAGGTGAACGACAAGCCCGACATAGGAACTGTCAGCAATGGAATAAGGAAGGTCTTCTTTCACTTCGTCAACAAGTTTCTCAATGAGAAATACTTTCCGTTTATCTACAAGTCCTAACAAACGGTCAGTGATCGTATTAATATTCGTTGTTGATTTCTTTTGAATATTTTCTTTAATAATGGAAATGAAACCGAATTCATCAAGATTTTCGGAGATTAAGCTACTCATCGCTCTTCGTTTCGACATTTCGGAGCCCTCAATTTCTACCCCATACCCTCTTTTACGAATCAGTTGCAAACCAAATGGTTTGATCCGTTCCTCCACTCGGTTTAAGTCGTTACTAATGGTAGCGATCGTTACATTTAAATCTCCAGCTAGAGTCATTAACTTAAGTGGTTCAACGGCTTCGAGCAATGTTGCGAAAATGATTGTTTGGCGTTCCTCGGGAGTGTAGTCGTTATGATATAAATTAAAAAGAAACATATGCAGCTTTTGCTTCATCTCGTCACTACCGACGACTTGTATTCCAGCGCCTGATTTTTTATTTAACGCCAGGTTATAATCTTTTAATATCTCTTCTACACCTTTTAAATCACGATGAACCGTACGAGGGCTTACACCTAACTCTTCTGCGATATCTTTGACAACGGTTCCATCCTTTTTGAGAAGTAAATGTTCAAGGATTTTTCTTTCCCTTGCGGAAACATACATACGTTTTCAACTCCAACTAATTCTGTATAGGTTCATTGTTGTCAACTTTTGAAATGGAACTCTATACTTTTTATCATAATCGCTTGAAAGTCTTATCACAACATAATCAAAATATAAATTCGTCATCTATATTGTTGCCATTTTTAAATAAAAGAGAGCCTGTCGTTTGTCAGGCTCTCTTCATGTATTATCCTTTTAAGCTGTCAATTAATTCATCGTATTTCGGGCTGTTCATAAAGTTTTCAACCGACACGTGCTGTGCAGTAGGTAACTTTTCCTTTGCACGTGGTGTTAAATCTTTATGAGTAACAACAATGTCTGCATCTTCTGGCAGGTTACTAATGGAAGTATTCGTTACTTCAATATCTAAGCCAGCTTTTTTTACTTTGTTTCGTAACACACCTGCACCCATTGCGCTTGATCCCATACCGGCATCACACGCAAATACGATTTTGTTTACATCTTGATTGCTTGTGTTAAACGTATTTGCAACTTTGCTTTCTTTTCCTTTAAGTTGTTGCATTTTTGATGCTGCTTCAGATAGATTATCTTCTTCTGTTTGCTTACCAGATTTCAAGATAACTGAGGCAACAGCAAATGATACAGCAGTTGCTACAAGTACGCCTAATAGGACTGCGAAGTGCTCCCCTCTTGGTGCCATCGCCATTAAAGCAAAGATACTACCTGGTGATGGCGGTGCTACTAATCCTGTAGAGAATAGGTTGAATGTGAATACACCACTAATACCACCTGCTATAGCCGCTAAAATGAGCATTGGTTTTGCCAAAATGTACGGGAAGTAGATTTCATGAATTCCACCGAAAAAGTGGATGACAACCGCTCCAGGTGCTGTCTGACGAGCAGTACCTTTCCCGAACACCATAAATGCTAGGAGAATACCTAGGCCAGGCCCTGGATTTGTTTCGAGTAAGAATAAAATCGACTTTCCAGCTTCCGCAGCCTGTTCAATACCTAATGGACTTAAAATTCCGTGATTGATGGCATTGTTTAAGAACAATACTTTTGCTGGTTCAATAAAGATATTAGCTAATGGTAGCATCCCGGCGTTTACGATAACTTCTACTCCTGCAGCTAAGGCCTTATTTAAACCTAATACGACAGGACCAATTCCTTTGAATGATAGTAATGTTAGAATCCCTGCTACAATTCCTGCCGAAAAATTGTTGACTAACATTTCGAAGCCTTGTCTTACTTTTCCTTCGAAAGCTTTGTCTACTTTTTTAATCAAGAAACCGCCTAAAGGACCAACAATCATGGCGCCAAGGAACATCGGAATGTCAGAACCGACGATGACACCCATTGTTGCAGTTGCACCAACAACTCCTCCTCTAGCACCGTAAACCATCTTACCACCGGTATAACCGATCAGTAATGGAAGCAAGAATGTGATCATTGGACCAACAAGTTCCGCTAATGATTCATTCGGATACCAACCTGTTGGAATAAATAATGCTGTTATAATCCCCCATGCGATAAAAGCGCCGATGTTCGGCATAATCATACCGCTTAAGAAACTACCAAAACTTTGTACTTTAACACGAAAGCTTTTACTTTCAGTATTTTGTGCCATAATGTATGACTCCCTTCAAAATTCTTGATGATTGAATGATTACACTTTTAATCGTAAAGCGTTTTCAAAGGAAGTACAATTGAAAGAAAAAGCTATTTTGTCAACGTGATTGTTGTCATCATTAAACTAAAATGACACATATTAAATGTAGTATATTTCCCTCATACACAAAAAGTTCATGTATTCAAAGCTTAATCTGTACCCTTAAGAGGTTAATCTTGTTATAATAATGGTAAATATAATAAAGAAATCATGATAAAAAAGGAATGATTGTATTGGGTAAGCGCATATTTTATTTTCTATTAACTAACGTATTAGTTCTTCTTACGATCAGTATCATTTTATCTGTGTTTAACGTAGGAAATTACATCAATGCCCAGGGTACAATTGATATGGGTACATTGTTGATTTTTAGTGCCATTGTTGGTTTTACTGGCGCTTTCATGTCACTGGCCATGTCCCGTTGGATGGCTAAGA